>DATMXJ010000187.1:0-3377 GCA_035561675.1 Thermoplasmatota archaeon | reverse complement strand
CCTGAGAGCCGCCCCTCAAGGATGACATCGCCCTCCTTTAGAATATCAAGTTGATGGCGGTCGAGCTCCTCGTCGATTTTTCGATGGGACTCGCAGTAATTCCCAAAATCCTCAAGAGACATGTGATGGTCCTGTGCGAATTGTCGGAAGATCTCGCCTGAATAGACGTATCGTAACCCAAGGCGTTGTTCTAAAAGTTTTGCGACAGTCGTTTTCCCGGTTCCTGGAAGACCACTAATCGTGATCGTCGTCATGATGCTCCTATTTCGCAGACGGTCGGATGTTTTTCCGTATATTCTGCCACCAGTTCGACCAGCTGACCCATTTTAACCCCTGTCGAATGAGTGAACCTGCCAAATAGGAGAATATCATGTACAGGAAAAACCAGTTTGACATAATCCAGCTATTCCTACCAAATAAAGACACGCCGTTACCCCAAGGGACCGTGAAATAAAAATAATTTACGTTACCTAAAAAATACGTCAGCCAGATGAAAATCGGGGCTATGAAGAGAAATAAAAAGAACATCGATTTCATCATTCCACCAGATGATTGTGTTGTCATTTTCATGATTTGCGGCTGCATCTTCATGAGTTTCTGCAAGCGATTGGTGTTGCCTTCTTTTCTTGCTTTGGTGATTTCTTTGTTGAATGCCTTGCTTGCCTCCTGCGCCTGCCCCATTGCTTTCCAATTTGTGAACAAATGGGTGAAGAGGGAGGAGAGGAACACGACGATGATTCCAGCAAGCACGATGGTGAGTAGCGGGTTTGCTCCACCGAAACCTATCAGCGGGGCAAACGCAGAATTAAGAGAGAGTGCAACAAGGGTTCGGATATTTGCATCACCAAAGATTAAAATCATGACGAAGAGAAGAAGCATGAGAAGCAGCATCTGCCCTACTTGGGCGACATCATCAAGTTTTCTCATCGTATCACAGGCTCAGCGTCTTTTACTGCCTCATCAAGTGCATTGTCATGGTTAAAGACGATTTTCACAGTCGCACCAGTCAGTGTCGCATACGACATAGCGGCAGCTCGGTTGATCATCTGATGTTCTGCGATTTTTTCGACAGAATCAGGATCCCGGTTCCGTGTCGAATCCTTCGCCCGTCGGTTGTAGATTTCCTGTGGATCTGCTTCGACGATGATGATTGCGGTTGGGTTTAATTTTCGTAAGACCCACTCAGGTAATCCCGGCATGTATCCTTTAGGGGTTTTGACCGTGCAATGGGTATCGACGATGACGTTTTTCATTTTACCGACTTTCTCAGCGGTTTTTATCTGAAGTTGTTTTTGTTGATCGAGGCTGAGTTTTCTCATCTCGTCGCGATCTTTTACTAATTTAAGGTCTATGGCGATATCACTCATGACAGACCCGAAGGTAACAAAGGTGATATCTAATCCCTCTGCTGCTTTTTGCATCACTGTGGTTTTCCCCACCCCGGGTATCCCGGTTACGACAATTACTCCCATTGTCTGCCTCACTACTCTGCTCCGAAGAATCCTCTTAGAATCGGATGCATTTCCATTGCTTGTTCTTTCGCGATTTGCTCATACAGTTGAATCATGATTCCCACCGTTAGAAGAACTCCTGTTCCACTGGCGTTACCGACAGTACCAATAGCATCAGCACCTGCTGCGAGGGCACCGACAGCGGCACCACCAATCACAGTAACGACTGGGATGTATCGCTCGAGTACTCTTCCTAACACGCGAGGGTCTCGCCTGAATCCTGGCATGACCATCCCTGATTGTTGGATTTGTTTTGCCACATCAGTCGGTCCCATATTGGTTGTCTCAATCCAGAATTTCGCAAACAAGACTGACCCAAAGATCATTATCGTAAGATAAATGAGGGTTTTTATCGCGAATTGCCATGGCGCATGACCACCATACCCACCACTAAGAATTGGAATCAACCAGCTGTTCACACCATTGAGGTTTGAGAGATACCACGCTCCTCCTGCAACCGGCATGGTCGACCCGCCAGCAGTATTATACGTTCCAATCCACCATTGACCTCCGATTCCAGGTAAACCCTTCAATCCTGGGTGGGTATAAAACAATAATGCGAACATGTTGATATTTGCTAACAGTGCAGACATAAGAATGACCGGGATGTTCGAAGCGTAGATGAGTCGAATCGGATATCGTCCTCGAGCACCACGCACCTTCGCATGGGCAAGAGGTAATTCAATGCGTGAAGACTCTGTGAACGTTACAATAAGGAATATCGCAATTGTTCCGATTAAAGGAACAAGCGCATTCTGGAACCCACCATGACCGATAAACAGTATCTGGAATCCACCGTCTACCATCTCACCAAGGTTCATCTGGGATGCGAGATAGTACGTCCCCGGGATGGTCCCTGCTGGTGGGTTTGAGATGCTGATTGGTTGAGTTGACTGCGTTGGTAACCAGTTAAACAGTCCGGTGAATATGGATTGTGAAACACCGGCAGCAATGAACAAGGAGATACCAGAACCAATCCCCCATTTGGAGATCAGTTCATCCATGAGGAATACAAGATATGCTCCCATGAATAACTGTAAGATAATAATCAGATCCGCTACGCCTCTGCCACCCACCATCCCAATTAATCCTTCACTTGGACTCAGATACCCATAGACCTGAGGGATGGCTTCTATGAAGATCATCGCGATGACCAAGACTTTCTGGCTTCCTTGGTAAATCGCTTTATCCTCTTTCTTTGTCAAATCGAGTTTAATGATCTTTGCACCGACGAAGAGTTGAAGAATAATTGATGCGGTGACGATTGGTCCTATACCTAGGTGCATAATAGAACCAGATGCCCCGGCCATAATCGCTCGATAACTGGCAAACATATCGAGTACTTGTCCGCTCACTCCATAGATCATGATATTGGTGAGAATAAAATAGAGTATCAGACAAAGAACGGTCCAGAACATCTTTGATCGGAAATTCACGTGGACCTCTGGCTTTTGCACTGCGGGCCAGCGTTCAATGATTGGTTTTAAGGCATATAACCGGCTCTTCTTCTCTTCTGCCATAGTAAAAACCTTTATTCTTCTACTTTTACTTCTCCACCGAGTTCTGCAATTTTATCGATTGCTTTCTGAGATGCGGATTTCACTTTAATTTTATACCCGTGTTCGACGAGTCCTCCACCTAAGAGTTTGTCAAATCCTTCTTTGGAGAGATCGATTTCTTTCTTGCCATGGAACTTTTCGTCCAGCTGGCCGACATTGATGATCCGGTCGTCTTTGATAAGACTGGGGTCTCGTTTAAATCCATGAACACCGAAATGATCAGGCATGTATTTCAGCATGTGCATGAACTTGTGTTTATGAAGGCCTGCATTGCCTCTACCACCTCGTAATCCTGAGCCACGGCCAC
>DATMXJ010000186.1:0-2491 GCA_035561675.1 Thermoplasmatota archaeon | reverse complement strand
GTCAGTGGTCCCAGTGTTCGTAATTGTGGCAGATACTCCAAACCCACCTTTTATGGTGATTACGAAACGAAACTATTGGTGCATTTCTTTTACAATTTACAAAAAAACAACAATTTGGTACAAGAAATTTCTTTTTCCCATTTCGATGCTGGACAAATAAAAAAAAAATAACAAGCCCAGAATCCTAATTCTTCCGCTCAAAGAATTTGATCATCTGAGAGACACTATAATACTACAAAAAGAAAATCCTTATACACGATTTGTTGTGGTTGTATATAGATAGAATTTAGTTTCTTATGTAACCAATCTCCTGGAGGAATACTCACTTTGATGAAATACAGTTTCGCTCTGAAAAGCTTGGTATGAACTTGGAACAAACAATCCCCCCGCTCATCGGTTTGTCCGTTATACGAAAAGAAAAATCCTTTCACACTGATATTGGCTCCTACATACGGATGCAAACCCTCGCCAGGAGTATAGACCGAGACATGGATGAGCAGATATCCAATCAACTCCATAGGCACTGGTTTTTCCTGCACATCAGAATCTTGCTTTTCAGAAACCCGGGCCATAAAGGGTTGTCGCTCTGAGACCACACAATACGATGTGACCACCGGTAGAATCATCAACACCATTAACACAAAAAAACAAAATACCACTATTTTTTTCTTCATACTTATCACCCAATCTGCACATTTATAATAATTACTTGTATAAAAACCTACCTCTATGGAGCGTAATATTTAAGTTCTTTCAGTTGTTTCTGAATCAACATTTACCATAGAGGAGAAAAAAAACTATGTCAAAATTAGGTCAAGCAAAAGTATTAGGCGGAATAGGAGCACTGTTATCGCTCTTAATATTTGTCCCAACCATCGGATTCATCATAAGTCTCGTTGGGCTGGTGCTTGTGTTTGTAGCAGTTAAATATATTGCAGAAGAAACAAAAGACCATGCCATATTCCAAAACTACCTAATGAATTTCATATTCGATATTATCGCGATAGGTGCCGTCATCGGCATCATGATTGCTGTATTTGGATTCGCTGGCGGCTTTTCATGGTTCAACAACGTACAACAACCTTTCACTGACTTTAACTCATTTTGGGAATCCTTTGGCCTCGTTCTGGTCGTAGGATGCGCCCTTGCTCTTGTCGTCGCGTGGGTAATGCTCATTTTAGGAGCACTCTACCTGAGAAAAAGCTACAACAGCATCGCTGACCATACCAAAGTAGATCTCTTCAAGACCACAGGCTTGGTTAATTTCATCGGCGCTGTGACCCTCATCATCGTCATTGGAGCGTTCATTATCATCATCGCAAGAATCCTTGAGATAGTCTCATACTTCTCGCTCCCTGAAAATCTACCACAAACACCAGAGCCTCCAAAAACACCAACACCCTAAAACGACACCGCCTTCTCCCCTTTTCTTCATTTTTTTTCTTTTCATACTAAAGAGCATCAATTCTAATCAAAAAATTTTCAGGACTCCAATCGGATGTTTTTACGTCAGACCACCGTTGCTTTTATCATGAGGTTTTGCGATGTGCTGCTTCTCCATTCATTGCCTTTTTAGATGTACTATAATTATACTATCATGAACAAGAAAAAGAGAAAGAAAAAGAGAAAAAAAGAAAAAGAGAATGCAGGGGTTTAATACCCTGCAAGGTGCCGTAGCACTGGGAACAGGTTCGGGAACATCCCGAGTAAGTGCTGGATGAACCCCAACAGTGAGAACGTATATTCCGTCGGCATCACAATTGATACTGTGCCCCATTCGCTCTCTGAATCCATGATGTCTTTTGCCTTGACTTTCACGGTATAGGTTCCCTTCTCGGCCCAGGAATGTGTCTGATGGATCTCAGTACCAGAAAGATACGGTCCGAGCCACCCGGTCGATGTGTTATCTCCCCAGTCAACAAAGTAATAGATGTTCTGATCCTGAGGATCGGAGGTGATCATATTGAAGAGATACGGGTTCCCAGGTTTTCCCTCAGAAGGACCGGTTACTTCGGGGGCATCTGGCGGTGTATTATCCGTGATAGTGACGACCAATGATTCTGACCAGGTGCTTCCCGCGCCCCAGACGTCTCGTGCTTTTACTTTCACTTCATAGGTGCCAAGCGCTGTCCAGATATGGCATGCGGTGACGGTCTCTCCGCCATTGAAAGGTCCAAGCCATCCGGTGTTGCTTCCGTCACCCCAGTCGAACAGGCAGAAGATTTGATCATTCTCAGGGTCGCTGCCCATTTGGCTAGTATAGCAATATTCTACGTTCCAGATCCCAAGATCTTCACCGACAGGTTTTGAAGGTGGCGATGGTGCCTCACTTGGATGAGGTGTTCTGAGCTGTTGAGCGGGATCTCCAAAGAGCAGACAGCATTGGACAATCTCTCGCCAGGTTCCACCATCCCAGTCAATCATGGGTGCCATCTGATCTTTCGAATGCGCATGTGATCTACCCATCTGCCAATTGCTCAGATCACTGGAT
>DATMXJ010000185.1:0-6738 GCA_035561675.1 Thermoplasmatota archaeon | reverse complement strand
GTTGAGGGATCAGACCCATCACGGAGAGTGCGGTGACGCTTTTCCCACATCCCGTTTCCCCAATCAACCCGAACGTCTCGCCCTTCCAGATTTGGAAGCTTGTTTCCTCCAATGCTTTGACGACTCCTTCGTAGGTGTAGAAGTAGGTTTTCAGGTCTTTTATCTTGAGCAATGGTTCGTTTTCTATGAAATCACCTTCGTAATTTAGGATCGGTCACATCTCTCAGGCCATCACCAAGGAGGTTGAATCCGAGGACGACAAGCAGTATTGCGAGGCCTGGGAAGGTGACGTACCACCAGGCATGGAACATATGGATT
This sequence comes from Thermoplasmatota archaeon, assembly GCA_035561675.1. GTDB lineage: Archaea > Thermoplasmatota > E2 > DHVEG-1 > DHVEG-1 > SM1-50. The sequence continues at coordinate 6,420 of DATMXJ010000185.1, read as the reverse complement.
CGACCAGAGGATATCATCAGCCCCCATTCCGCGGTTCCCGGGGATGCTCCCAATCCGATGAAACTGAGTCCCGCAGCTACCAGAAGCACGGCTCCAAGATCCAATGTGATTTCCACCAGTAATGGTGCGAAGGAATTTGGAAAGATATGACGGAAGAGGATACGTGAGTTACTCGCACCAACGCTTCGTGCTGCTTCGACAAATTGTTGCTCACGGATTGCGATTACTTGACCTCGCATTAAACGAGCATACGTAGGCCACCAGACAATAATCAACGCTTCCATGATATGGTCGATGCTTCGCCCCAATGCCGCCGCGACAGCCATTGCCAAAATAAGGTACGGTATTGCGAGGAAGACATCGGTGATTCTCATCAATACCTCATCGATGATTCCACCAAAATACCCAGCAATCCCCCCAAGGATAATCCCGACTAACGTTGATATAGCAACAACGATAATACAAATACGGAACGATGTTTGAGACCCGTAGATAACCATACTAAAGATGTCGCGTCCATAGTCATCAGTCCCAAAGAAATGTTCTGCGCTAGGGGGCAGTAATGTTTGACTAAAATTAATGTCCCATCGTTCTTCGATGACGGTGGTGCCCTGTTCAGTACTCACTCTTACATAAGACGGGTGTTGGCTTGCTATGAATGGTGCAAATAATGCGACAATAACCAAGATAAGTATCAGTATCAATCCTATCATCGATAACAGACTTTTTCGGAAGAGATGAGCCATGAATCTCAGATCTTTAATTCTTGATTCATGTTTTTTTAGGAAATCATCCATGACTTTAACATGCGGTCGTATCTTATCCACCTCCGAGTCTAACTCGTGGATCAATCACCGCATACAGGACATCAACGATGAGATTCGCTATCACATATATAATTGCGACAAGTATCGTAAATCCCATCACTGCGTTGAAATCAAAACCCAAAACTGCGTTTGCAGCAAACCGTCCCATCCCAGGCCAATTAAAAATCGTTTCTGTTAGTACAGCACCACCAAGCAGCCCACCAAATGCCAGGCCGGTGACCGTAACTGTTGGTATCAAAGCGTTTCTCAATGCGTGTTTATAGATAATCGTTCGCTCCGATAATCCTTTTGCTCTCCCCGTGCGAATATAATCCATCCCCATGACTTCCAACATACTGGACCGTGTCATACGAAGAATCAGTGCAAGGGTAGCAAATCCTAACGTGAACGCTGGCATGATGAGATGATATAAAGCTGACCCTAACGTTGCGAGATTCCCCGTTAAAATACTATCAAGCACATATAAACCGGTAATTGAGGTGGGCGCGTTCATCCCGATTGCCAACCGTCCCTCCAACGGCAAAATCGGAAATTGATACGCAAAAATATATTGCAGCATGAGAGCCAACCAAAAAATCGGCAACGAATATCCAACTATCGCGATGATTCGTGTTAAATGATCTGATAATTTATTTCGTCGTATCGCTGAAATAATTCCTCCCACGATACCCAGAGGAATTGCGATTAACATTGCAAAAATTGTCAGTTCTATCGTCGCTGGGAAATATTGAGCAAGGCTCTCGACCACTGGTCGACTTTCCAGATATGATTTTCCTAGGTTGAAATGAATGATATCATTTAAATAATAAAAATATTGAATCCAGAGTGGCTGATCAAGATGAAGTTCTTTTGTAATTCGTTCGATGACATCAGGTTGTGCTTTTGGTCCTCCTGCAAAGGCTCGTGCTGGGTCTGCTGGGATAACATGGGAAATGGTAAACGTAATGATAGTGACTCCAATGATGACCGGTATCAAGAGCAGGAGTCTTCGGACTATGAATTCCCATGTCTTCATAACTTAAAAAAAAAGAAAGAAAGAGATGGTTTTATGGGTACGCTTTGTAGTAATCGTAGAAATACCATTCACGCACTGGGTTGTACGAATAGTTTTGTACCCAATCTCTCCATGGTCGAATGTATGCTCTCTGTACCAGGAAAATGAAGGATGGTTCTTGAATGTAGATGTCGAATGCTGCTTTATAAGCAGCTGCTCGCACTGCAGAATCCGCTGAGTATTTTCCTTCTAATATTTTCTCGTCAACTGTTGCATTCTTCCATCCTGTGTTATAGGTATCTTGTCCAATATCAGCCGAGCCCATGAAGGGTGCGATATAGTCATCAGGATCATTATAATCTGGTCCCCATCCGATAAACATCGTATCCCAGTCATCTGTCGTATACATCCGATGCAGAAGCTGTGGCCATCCTTCCGCAATAATCGATGATAGAATACCGATTTGATCGAGAGCTGCTCGGAACATGACCGCCATCATTTCCCGTTCTGAATTGCCTGCGTTATAGAACAGTCGAATGGTTGTCCCGTTGAACCGATACATCGTTCCACTTAGATCATAATCTTTCAGATATCCAGCATCATCAAGTATTTGTTCTGCCATTGTCAGGTTATAATTATAATATGGTTGGCCATTGTTTTGTGTTTCGTAATACGGCATTCCCTTTGGTATTGCGCCAGCGAGTCTGGCTGCATATCCACTCCAGGCAGATTTGATCGCTGTATCATAGTCGAACGCATAACTTAATGCTTTTCGTACTCGACCATCTGTTAAATACTGACTATTATTCGCTTTTGTGTTTATCGCGAGAAGTGCAACATCATAGCTGTCGAAGGGATGAACAACAATCCCTTTCTCACCGATGACGTCCTTGAGGTTTGCGTAGGGGACATAGGCAAAATCAGCATCCCCATTTTTCAGCGCTAAAATTCGTGTTGCCGCTTCATCAGCATATTTTATCACGGCTTTATCGACATGTTTTCCTTCCCAACCACCCCAGTACGTCGGGTTTTTGTCTAAGACAATTTCCGTCGCCCGCGTCCAGTGGTTAAGCATATATGGACCGGTGCCCATCGGATGTTCTTTCATCCATGCGTTTTCTTGATTTGCGACAACACCACCGTTTGCCTCAACGTAGTCTTTATCGACAATCGCGGCTACCGTATATGGCATCAGAGCCAAAAATCCACCATAGGGATGTGTAAGGTGTATTTGAATGGTATAGTCATCAATAATGGTGGTGCTGTTCGTATCCATACATTGCCCGAGAATCCAGTCCACACCAGATTCCGGTGCGTTCATCGTCAACACTCGATCGAAAGAGTATTTCACATCTTCTGCGGTAAAATCATTTCCGTTGGAAAATTTCACATTGTGACGTAAATTAAATGTCCATGTTAATGAGTCATTTGATACGGTCCAGTCTGTCGCAAGACTTGGATAGAACGTTTTCGTGTTGTTTCCCTTGTAGGTAACGAGCGTGTCATAGATAGAAAAGATTGGCTCTGAGGACGCTGTATCATAACAATCTGCTGGGTCAAGCGTCTTTGCATCACCGATGTCATACCTCACAATCGTTGTTGGATTTTTTATTTCAGTTTTTCCGCCATTCTGCTGCTGTTGTGTACATCCACTAAACGCGATGGTAAGAAACATCGCACAGATAATGATCGCAAACATACCAGCCTTCATATCTTTCTTTTTAAAACTTCCCATGATTTTCTGACCTCTTTTCCCGCTTCTCTTAGAGAAGACCTATGTTCGTATCACGCATATTATTTAATTACTTTTTCATTTTATTCTAAATAGTACTTTGGAAGATACGATAAATGCCTCGTTCGACTGACTTTAGGACGGAAAACAAGAAACAAAATGATCTTTTTTCACTTCTCGGAGTTCTGGTTCCCTTGCTGAACATTCTGGTCTTGCCTCGGTACACCGTGGGTGAAATCGACAGCCAGGTGGCGGATGGATGAGACTAGGAACCTCACCGGTCAAAGGGATATATTGTGTTTGACGCTCTGGGTCGGGGACTGGAATCGCAGACAATAACGCTCGTGTGTACGGATGTAATGGATCAGTAAATAAATCCTGCTTTGATGCTAGTTCCACCAATTTCCCCGCATACATCACTGCTATACGATCGCTCGTGTGTTTAATGACGCTGAGATCATGCGTGATAAAGAGGAGAGTCAACCCAAAATCTTTTTGTAAATCCTTCAACAGATTAATGATTTGCGCTTGGATGGAAACATCAAGGGCGGATACCGGTTCATCCGCGACAATAAAAGTCGGATTGGTCGCTAACGCCCGTGCGATACCGATCCTCTGTCGTTGTCCACCGCTGAACTCATGAGGGTATCGGTTTATTTGATCGGGGGTCAATCCCACTTTTTCCATCAGTTCAACGATTTTGTTTTCTTTTTCCTCTTTTGTTTTCGTCAATTTATGGACTTCCATGGGTTCTGCGATCGCTGCCCCAATCGTCATCCTTGGGTCAAGAGACCCATAGGGGTCCTGGTAGATGATCATCATTTTCCTCCGATACTCCGTCAACTGTTTTTGTTTTAAATGAGTGATATCGTGTCCATCAAAGGAGATCGTACCTGCTGTCGGATTTATTAATCGGAGGATGAGCTTTCCACAGGTGGTTTTTCCACATCCTGATTCTCCCACAAGACCAAGAATTTCATTTCTTTTGATATAAAAACTCACATCATCAAGTGCTTTAATCGCATTTTTCTTTTTGAACGGTCCACCACCCTGATAAAAATATTTCTTCAGGTTCTTTACTTCGATTAAATGATCCATGTACTAGAGACCTCCGATTAAGTAGCATCGCACCCAATGACGTTCTCCTGCTTTTATCAGTGGTGGTAAGGTCTTTGTGCATGGCTCAAAACAATAGTCGCATCTTGGATGGAACGGACAACCGGTGGGTAGGTCAAGAAGGTTGGGAACGAGCCCCTTGATGATTTTCAAACGCTCTGTGTCGATATCAAGCCGTGGGATCGATTTCAGTAGCGCTTGTGCATAAGGGTGCAGCGGTTGTTTGAAAAACGTGTGAACATCGGTGTATTCGACCATGTATCCTGCGTACATCAAAGCGACGTTATCACAGGTTTTTGCTATTACTCCTAGATCGTGTGTGATCAGTAACACCGAGGTGTCGAATTCCTTTCGAAGTTCAGCGATAAGTTTTAAGATCTGAGCCTGAATCGTCACATCCAGGGCAGTGGTCGGCTCATCAGCGATCAGGAGCGCAGGGTTGCAGGATAACGCCATCGCGATCATCACCCGCTGCCGCATCCCCCCGGACAGCTCATGGGGGTAATCGTCTATCCGTTTTTCTGGGTCTGGGAACCTGACGGTGTACAGTGATTCGATCGCCTTTTTTCGTGCCTCGTCCTTTTTTAACTTGTGATGCAGTTTTAACACTTCCATGATCTCAGAACCAATGGTAAACATCGGATCAAGGGATGTCATTGGTTCCTGGAAAATCATCGATATCTTGCATCCACGGATGTTTCGCATTTCTTTTTCACTTAACTTTAAAAGATCTGTCCCTTCGAGGAATATTTTTCCGCCCACGATTTTTCCTGGGGGGGTTTGTATCAATCGCATGATGGATAGCGCGGTAACACTTTTCCCGCACCCTGACTCTCCAACAAGGCCGAGGGTTTCCCCTTTGTTGATGGTGAAACTCACCCCATCGACTGCTTTGACAGTTCCTTCATGGGTGAAAAAGTATGTTTTGAGATCTTCAACTCTCAATAGCTCTTCCATTTTTTTTCATCCTATTCTTTTAGTCTTGGATCTAAAATATCTCGTAAACCATCTCCTAACAGATTTAGTCCTAATACTGCAATGATAATAGCAATTCCTGGGAAGGTTGCTGCCCACCATGAGCCGCTTACAATGTAGAAGCGACTTTCGGAGAGCATCGCACCCCATTCTGGGCTTGGTGGTTGTGCGCCTAATCCTAAGAAACCAAGTGCTGCTGCATCAAGAATTGCACCTGCCATCATCAATGTTCCATAGACAATAACCGGTGAAAGGCTATTCGGCAGCACATGTCGAAAAATAATTCTTGTATTGCTTGAGCCAATCGCTTTCTGGGCTTCGATATATTCCATTTCTTTAATGTATAGTACTGAGCCTCGCATGACTCGTGCCATCTGAGGTGAGTATTCAATACCAATGGCGATCATAGCTTTGTCTAATCCCTGTCCAATTACTGCGACAATGACGATGGCGAGTAATAATGACGGGAAGGCAAACAGGATGTCAGTGATTCGCATAAGAATATTATCAATCCATCCGCCATAGTACCCCGCAGCAACCCCAATTAAAATACCGAGTGCTGTCGCGATACCAACCGCGATGAAACCTACTGTTAAGCTGATTCTGGAGCCATAAATGATTCTGCTTAGGATGTCTCTGCCCATCATGTCTGTTCCAAGAGGGTACCCCGGTATGCTTTCATTACTCCAAAATCCTGGTTTTAGACTATTTTCAAGCTTTGGGGGTGAGGGTGTTGGGTCCTGGGGGGCTATGAAGGGGGCGAAGATTGCCATACA
>DATMXJ010000184.1:0-2764 GCA_035561675.1 Thermoplasmatota archaeon | reverse complement strand
ATACCAATGCTCCGTGTCGTTATTTTTATCCTTATATTATTCATGGTAATTATAGTTTTATTACTCCTCTATAGAAAGAGAAAAAAATCACGGTCATCAGAGAATAAGATATCACAGACATTAGATGAACAGAAATCAGAGGCATTACAAGAAAAGAGATTACAGAAATTAGAAGAAAATAAATCACAGGCATTAGAAAAAAAGAAATCACAGATATCAACAAAAAAGAAATCACCTGCATTAAAGAAAAATAAATCACAGGTATCTGAGAAAAAGCAAAAAAAATCTCAAAAAAAGCGTAAAAGGTAATACCAATGAAAAACAGAATAGATGTTTTCGTAGTAAGTCTCTTTTTTCTAACTAATATTTGTATGTGCTTCCATAGTTCATTTCAAGCGAAAGAAACCAATGTTATATGGAGTTGCACTATACATGTAGACGAATCAGGGGGAAAACTGGATGATATCGTGTTTGGTGAAGCACCAGATGCAAATGACGGATCACCAGCAGATAGTTACGATGTCGTAAAACCTCCTACACCAATGATTCCATATTTGAAAACAACCTTAACTGATAACCTCCCCGCACCATACGATAGTTTATGGAAGGATTACCGACAGTACCCCGATACCTCTAAAATTTGGAATGTAACGGTACAATGGATGCCAAGTAGCGGATCATCCCCTACCACAATTACCATGTCATGGATTACCTTTGAACTTGATGAAAGTGAATATACATCGATTACCCTCTGTACAGACACAGGGACCGTTTTAAAAAATATGTTGATAGATAACTCATATACATTCAGTTGTCCCGCATATGTTCCCCAATATTTCAAAATAAGATGTGAACGCACCAACAACCCGCCAGAAACACCAAGTACTCCAGTTGGTGAAACTACAGGTTATCATGGAATTTCCAATGCTTATGTGACGTCGTGTATTGATCCTAATAACGACAATATGTATTACCAGTTTGATTGGGGCGATGGCATCATGAGCAGCTGGCTTGGCCCCTACTCTAGTGGACAGACCATTCAAGCATCGTACATCTGGCATACTCCAGGAACCTATCAGGTGAAAGCACATACTAAAGATATCTACGGCCAACAAAGTACCTGGTCGTCGGCACTCACCATTGAAATGCTAAACAGAGCACCAGCTCCATCGACAGACCCCTCACCACAAAACGGGGTGCCCAATGTTCAAAGAAGCCCAAACCTCACCTGGACTGGGACAGACCCTGATAGAGATCTTATCACCTATAACGTGTATTTCAGCACCACAAACCCTCCTGCGAAACTCGTGGATAACCAATCCGATTCCTCCTTCTGCCCAGGGATTTTACTCAACCAGACAACCTATTATTGGAAAATCATCTCGTGGGATAGCTTTGGAGGTAACACCAGTGGTCCTCTTTGGTCTTTTACCACACGAAAAGACAATGGCTCCTCAGAACCACCGGACAGTGACGCGAATCAAACCAATCATCCGCCTGTTGCAGATGCCTCCTTGAGTGAACAGACAGGATTTGTTGGTAGTTTCCTGATTTTTAACGGATCACGGAGTTATGACACTGATGGGTATTTGACAAAATGGTCATGGGATTTCGGTGATGGCACAAATGGAACTGGTGAACGAACCATCCATACCTATCAAGCTTTAGGAATCTATACTGTGATCCTTACCGTAACCGATGATATGGGAGCAACAGGAACAGATACGATTTCAGTTGAGATTGGTTCTGCGAACTGGCCTCCCACAAAACCAATGATCAACGGAACCAACGTAGGGACAAAAAACCAGACCTATTCATACACGATATCCGCAACTGATGCGGATAACGATTTCCTTCAGTACATCGTAAACTGGGGTGATGGGGCACAAAACACAAGCGTGTTCCTTCCGAATGGGACGATCTGGTCCCTGTCACATTCATGGAACGCTTCGGGAAAATATCAAGTGACTGTCAAAGCAACAGACAACAACACGTTCTCAGAACCAGCTATCATGGAAGTCTTCATCGACGTATCCTTCGTCTCAACACTTGGATTCCTTTTTGATGCAGATAACAATGGACAGGTCGACTCGTTTTATATCAACGGTACCGGGGTCATCACCAGTGTCCAAAGGACAGACGATGGAAGCTATTATCTTGATACAGATAATGATGGGAAATGGAACTATCTCTACACTCCAAATAATGGTTCGCTTACTCCATTAAATCCGAGTGTTACGACGATTGAAAACCCATGGATCTTCATAGGTATTATCGCTATCGCTATTATCATCATCGGCTGTATCGTCTATCTGTACAAAAAAAATTATTTCTGAATAAAGGACGTATCGGTGGATAGAAATCTCGTATGTCTCTCTTTTCTCAGAGGATATCTCTGTTACTGTGATATGGGGTGAATCGTGATAGGAGCCAATTGTTCAACAGCCCCAAAGACAAAGAAATACGCTCCGACTTCGACATTCAGTGTTATGTTTTCACCATTCGTGACAAGAGGGATAAATCCATTGCTGGAATCAACCGTGAGATTAATGTATTCCCACTCTAGGCTTTGACACCGATGATTATTTGATTGACTCAGCAGGATATACGTACCATTGTAAGATATCGCAATATACACTTGTGTGAATCGAGGAATGATCACGGGGCTGATCAGCTTATGTTTGCAGATGACCGTGAAATTTATTTGTGGGATCGAACCGTTTATCTCAGGGAAATAGAAGTCTCTGGTAGCGCTCTGATTGAT
>DATMXJ010000183.1:0-8620 GCA_035561675.1 Thermoplasmatota archaeon | reverse complement strand
CATGAAGGCGATACTATGAATAGGACACCGGAGGCGATTATCATTCATCATTGCGATTTTATCGATTTTGAAATAAAGAAAACATTGCAAAGGAAAGGAGAACTAGTCAAATGAAACTGTACGAATTCGAAGCAAAGAAAGTTTTCGAGAAGATGGGTATTCCTATCCCAAAACAATATGGTGTTATTCGTTCTCTAAAAGAACTCGATACGCTAAAACTGGAATTCCCCATCATGTTGAAATCAATGGTCCTAGTCGGTGGTAGAGGAAAAGCTGGTGGTATCAAAAAAGCAAATAATGTAGAAGAAGCACGAAAAATTGCTGCTGTTTTATTTACACTTAAAATAAAAGGATTTCCAGTGGACTGCATTCTTCTTGAGGAGGCTGTGGAAGAAATCGGGGCTTGTTATGTTGGGATCACCATGGATCCAGCGACATTTAACAACGTCGTCATCGTTAGTGCCTCCGGTGGAGTCGACATCGAACAGGTCGCAATGAAAAACCCACAGGCTATTGTGAGAAAAGAGATCCCCGATAATAATAAAGAAATTTCGAAGACAATAGCACAGGATCTTGCATCGTCTCTGAACCAATTTTTAAAAGGAAAAAATGAGAGTACAAAAATCCTTGCAGAAATCATCGCGAAAGTCTATGCGACTTATCAACGATTCGATGCACGACTCTGTGAGATCAACCCTTTGATTATCACCTCCAATGGTGCTATTGCAGCGGATGCAAAGCTTGTGCTTGATGACAATGCGCTCTTCAGACAAGTCGAACTGCTCGAAATGCTTGGCATCACAGAAAAACGACATGATGTGGCGGAACGGACGAAGAATGAACTTCGGGCTCAGTCCGCTGGGTTTCCATACATCGATCTGTTACCTCAGCCCTTTACGAAAGATCAGAAAAAATTATACGTCGGCCTTATCCCTGGCGGCGCAGGATATGGGATTTTTTCCATTGATGAGGTGTCGACAATCGGGAATCGCTATTTCCATGATCGAGTAGTTCCTGTGAATTTCATGGATAGCGGTGGTGGTCCTTCGCAAAACCGGGTTGCTGAGATGTTTCATCTCCTCATGGATTATCCAGTGGTCGATCTGATTGTTACCTCACGGTTCGGTGGTATCTCAAGTTGTGATATTTTTATACGCGGTATGGTACAAGCAGTGAAAGAACGTTATGAAAGCGGGAAGCGAATGGTACCGGTTTTTGGTAGGATGGTTGGAACCGATCTTCCTAGTGCACGGGCTTTCTTAGAAAAAGCAAAAGCAGAGAGCTCTGAGGCGTTACAAAACGTCACAATCTACGTAGGGAACCAGCGGATCATGGCTGATGTGATCCGAGAGGGGATTCAAAAAGCGTTTGATACTAAGGGGTGGAAACCATGAAGCTGGTCCCCCCAGATCAGGGGATGCTGTACTACATCATCGAAAACAAACGACCTGATCTTGCAAAAAAAATCAAACAATCCGGGGTAATAGAGACTATAGTGGTCGGTCTTGGAGGGCAAGGGACACGACATGCAGAGCTCATGCAGCAGTACGGGACCACGATTACCGCAGGTATCGCACCAGGACGCGGAGGAACACGACTCTTGGAGACGATACCGGTGTACGACACGATTTCCGAATGCCTCAAAGAACATCCGAACATCGCGGTCGCAAGCGTCTGGCGACATTACTCGACAGCAAAGGATGCGACGATAGAAGCAATCGAAGCAGGCATCCCACTGGTCATTCTTATCAGTGAAGGGATCCCTTTGAAAGATGTCCGGGATATCCTTGTCGCTGCACGTAAAAACAAAACAGTACTCATCGGTGGGAACACCCCTGGTGTCATTTTTCCTCCAGAAGGTATCAAAGCTGGGATGCTCCCTGATGTGTTCTACCCTGAGGAGGTTTCTCCAGAAGAATTTGGTCCGAAAGGCGTCACCATCATTTCCCGGAGTGGAGCCATCTTGTATCATCTCTCTGATGCATTAGCAAGCGTTGGTATCGCACAAAACGCGGTTCTTGGTGTCGGCGGAGACGGTGCGATAGGCTCGACATTCCGCGACCTCGTTCCTCTTGCGATGGCATATAAAAACACAGACCTCGTCGTTGTCGCCGGTGAAATCGGTGGATGCCAAGAAGAACTCCTCGCTGACGACATAAAGAAGAACCCAAAAAAATATCCAAAACCTCTTGTTGCTTTAATCTCGGGGGCACATGCTCCTGAAGGAAAAACCATGGGCCATGCGGGGGCAATCGTCTCCCCCGGGCAAGTCTATGGAACATTCCAATCAAAAAAACAAGCACTTGAAAGCGTTGGGATTCCTGTCGTGAACAGTCAGTACGATCTCATAACTGAAGTTCAAAAAAGGTTGCAGAAGAAAATCTATTTTGATGTTGAGAATTATTATAAGAAAATGAAAACGATCTGGGATGCCCCTTCCAAGAAACGTGGTTGGGGAACACTCATTACGAAAGTGATGCCGAACAATCTGTTGATTTCTGGTTATCCATTACAGGACATCGTCGAACAGAAGGGATTCCTTGAAACGGCATACCTCCTTGTAAAAGGAGAGTTTCCTGATAAAAAAACATATGAAGAGATGCGGAAGATTGCAGTAGAAGCAGCAAAAAAACCTGTTCCAAAGGTGAGCCGATCAAAAAAGGAAGATATCTCAAAAACATTGGTAAAGTATTTTGTTCTTGACGAGGAGCTCGCACAGTATCCTGAGGAAGGAACGAATGGGGCAGTGAAAAAAACTATCTTCGGTATCGGCAGAACTGCTCGATACCTAAGCGGGATATTAGGTACGGAAGAAGCTTTAGAAAAGCTTTCTGGAAATGAACCATTCTCCCATGTGGTTTACTGTGCGGTGACAGGCAATACGGCGGTGAATGAACAGCATTCTCGCATGATCGAGGCGATGATAGTAGCCTGTGTAGATCATGGGGTCACACCACCATCTGCCCAAGCGACTCTTATCGCGGCATCCACAAGAGCACCCTACGAAGTGGCGGTTGCTCAGGGTGTAGGTGCGATTACCGATGTGCACGGCGGCGCTGGTGCAAAGGCCGCGCAGCTCTTCATCGAGTGTTTCATGAAATCAAAAAAGGAAAACATCGATGTCGCCCAAGCGACCCGAGAGATAATGAGAAAATACATCGAAGAAGGAAAACGTATCGAAGGTTTAGGGCATCGACTTCATACGAAGGATCCACGACGTGATGTTCTTTGGAATTTATCGTCTCAAACAGGTATCGCTGGCGAACATGTACAACTATCCAAGAAAGTCAGTACGATATTTGAACAGGTTCGAGGAATGAGTCTCCCTATCAATGTCGATGGTGTAATTGGGGCGATCGTAGCAGATATGAAACTAGATCCCGCGATGGCGAAAGCGTTCTTTATCTACGGGCGAATAGCTGGTCTTTCTGCTCATTACTTCGAAGAAGTCGCTTCACAACCTCGCATGCGTCAGATAAACTTCACTGAAGCGGTGTACATAGGAAAAGAACCAAGAACGATCCCATGATCGTTCGTAGAAAGAGATGGTTTCTTGTCATCGTATCATGTCAAAAATGTTAAATATCCACAGATACCATACCATGGTGACTTATGAACATCCTACTGGTTTTCCCACGAATTGAACATGGAGCAACGACATATTCTGATAAAGGATCGTGGAGCTCGATTCTATTTGGGTATCCTATCATCACCTTACCGCATCTAGCAGGGATCACCCCACGACAGCATACCGTGAAAATTGTCAATGAGAACTATGAAGATATTGATTTTGATGAACCAACAGACCTTGTAGGTATCACGAGTTATACGATGACCGCACCACGGGTCTATGAGATTGCCGATGAGTTTCGCAGACGTGGAAAAAAAGTGGTGCTGGGTGGATATCATCCTACTGCGATGCCACAGGAAGCCATACAACATGCGGATAGCGTGGTTCTTGGGGAAGCTGAACTGACTTGGCCTGAGCTGATTCATGATGTGGAGAAAGGAGTGCTGAAACAATTCTATGGGCCGAACCCTGATTTTGATATGGCTGAGATTCCCCCAATCAGACGTGATCTTATCCGTCAGAACCCGATGATTGGTGCGGTGCAGTCAACCAGAGGATGCCCGAATCAATGCGAGTTTTGCGCTATCGCAAGTTTCTGTAACCATGCGGTGAAACATCGTCCGGTGAAAAACGTTGTTGATGAAATCACACAGATGCCGAATCGGATCTTTGTCATCCATGACCCGAGTCTGACGGTGAATCCATCATATTCACGCGAGCTTTTTAAGGAGCTTATCAGACAAAAAGTGCACAAAGGATGGGTATCAAACGGCAATTCCAATGTGCTTGGGAAAATCGATGATGAATTCCTGGATCTGGCAAAAAAATCTGGGTGTGTCGAATGGTTCGTCGGATTTGAATCCGTCAGCCAGGAAGCGTTAAACGGGATTAAAAAAACAGTCAATAAGGTTGAAGATTTCAAGAAAACCATTAAACGATTACATAAACATGGGATGGCTGTTCAAGGAGGCATCATCTTTGGTTTCGACCAGGACACCCCTGAAATCTTTGATTTGACGTTTGAGAAGATGAATGAGTGGGAGTTGGATGCTGTTGAAATCAATATTCTGACACCGTTTCCTGGGACACCGTTGTACGATCGGCTGGAGCGAGAAGGACGGATCATTAGTAAAGATTGGAAGCGGTACAATCAAGTCGATGTGGTATTCAAACCGAAACATATGACAGAAAAAGAACTCTTCGAAGGCGCCCGGAAAGTGGCAAAAAAATACTATAGCATGCCTAATGTCATTATGCGTGCTCTTCGGACATTCGCGATCGTACGGAATCTACCTGCGGTCCTGCCAGCGGGGACGAATTATACGTTCCGACGGTATTACAAAAGAGATTTTAACTTCTGATAGGTTTCGAAAGCAGAGCACTTTTCTCAGATATACTGTTCCTTTTGTAACCATTGGGCTATGCGTTTCATTCCTTCAGGGTAGTCTACCATTGGTGAATACCCGAGGAGTTTGTGTGCTTTTTCAATTGAAACCGTACGATGATTAGTGAAAAGGTGTACCGCGGTTGGAGTGAGCAGTGGGGTTTTATGGAAGAGATAGTATCGGATCATCATAGAATGACTGATCAACGAGGCAGTGGTTTTTGAAATGTTCCGCGTGATTGGTTGTTTTCCAGCGAGAGCAGCAAGGTCGTTGAGGTAGGTTTTCCAGGTGGTCGTGTTATCTCCATCTGTGATTTCGATGATTTCTCCCTCCAGGTGTGATGTGGTGGGAATGGACAGAAGACCATCGAGAAGGTTCTCTATGTAGGTATGAAGAAAAATGCCAGTGCCATGGTCAATCAGGGCGATGCGATCCTGCTGGATTGCTTGAAGTGGACGAAGGCACCATGTGGTCGCACCAGGTCCAAACACACTCCCTGGTCTGATGATCACCACAGGGAACTGGTTGTTCTGATGTTGTTGTAAAAGATATTGTTCTGCGAGTCCTTTTGAGGAGCTGTACGGTCCAATGTATGTTGGTGATGTGCCGTGAAGATGGCTGAGAAAAATGAACTGACGGATCGTGTTTCCACAGGCTTTGACCAGATGTTGTGTTCCCTTTAGATTTACGTCCATGATTTCTTTTTTCGATCCGAAATCCTTCACATGTGCAGCACAATGGAAGACGATGTCAACGTCATGGACTAAGGGTGTTAACGAAACAGGATCAGTGAGATCTGCGATGATATAATCGACCTGTGTCTCACGATGCGGTGGGGAGGTTTTATGGAGAATCGCTCGTACATGATGACCGTCCTGTACAAGTCGTTTGACCAGTGCAAATCCTATGAAGCCAGAGGCTCCGGTTACTAAGCAATTCATAGTACCTACGTTAACTCGTACCGTTCTCTGAGGAGATGTTGCGAAAGCAGGGTCGTGACTAGAGAGACGATACATAAGGTAAATGATAGCATATGGGATGATGCTATTCCGACGATAAATGCGGAGGAAAAGATGATGCGTTCTGCGACAAATAACTCATGGGCGTACAGCGATTGTTTTTGGGTTAGGGTGTTGACAGATGTGAATAAAATCATATACATCACGCAGAGAATGAGGATTCCTATGACGAATAACATCAGGAGATAGGTCGGATACAAAATCAATGGGTAGAAGGATATGATTCCTGCAGTGAGCAGGAGGTATACGATGCTGAGTAGTACAGAGATGCGGAGAGTGAGTCGAATCCCGTATTTCACTGGGGTGGTTGCATACCCGCCAGTCTTATCCCCATGGATGTCTCTGATAGCTCCGATGATATTGCTGTTGGTGTCATGGAAGAAAAACACCAGTGAAAGTAGCCAGAGAGATAGCGGGATTGCAGTTGTCATATCGATGGAAAAAACCCCGAACAGGAAGGTGATCACCGTCATTGCGCCTCTGTTGAAATTTCCAAGCAGTCCTTTGGCTTTTGTATATTTCGCATAACATAAGACCAGGGCACCGGCAATGAAAATCAACAAGATGTTGATGAGGGGGAGGAACAAGGTAAGCCCCAATCCCAGTATTGCATAAGAAGCGCCAACAATCAACGCCTCGCGAGGGACAATCCTTCCTGAGGGGATTGGTCGATGTGGCTTCTGGATTGCGTCTAACCCTTTGTCGTAGTAATCTGCGAGGTACAGACCAGCAATCCATCCTAGAATCGGGATGAAAAAGACAAGAAGGGAGATTTGTATCGGCGGGATGTCCCCATATCGGAGACTAGCACCAAGGAGACTGACCAGGCCACACCAGAGGAGCGTGTACGGTCGCATGGTTTCCAGATGCGCAAATAATTTCTGTAGCATGGTCAACGCAGTTGGGTTGGTGTTACTTGCACGAACTCAGCTGTTCTTTCTAGGAATTGAACTGCCGCATTTAAACTTTTAAGACCGGTTCCTTCAAAAAAGGTTATAATTCCATGATGGATAGCTCTGAGGTACATCCGAAGTCGAAACAATGATAGGTTTGAAATATGACAATAGATGATCCTAAGAATCCCTGGCCTCCAGAGGAAGAAGGAGACCATGACCCGGTGATGAGGGAGTGGTGGACCAGCGAACTGCTCTTTCAGACACGGGAGGATCACCGACGATGGAACCTCATGACCTCGTTTGCCTACGAACAAGAGACTCCCTCGTGTTTTTTCCAGTATGTGCTCTTTGATATCACCTCGAAAAAATGGGTGGTACATAAAGACCTCAATGATGAGATTACGAAATTAGCTCATGTGAAAAACAGACTTGGTCTTCGCTATGAGGCCTCCCATCTTGAGGGATTGTACCCTAAATACCATCTTCATGTCGAGGATCCAAAGCAGGGTTTTATCCTCGATGCTGATTATACGGCTCGTTCGTTACCTCATTGGATCGCTCAGGAGGCGACCCAAGGGAATCTACCGATTGGACTGAACTTCTATCGGTACGGTTTCCTTCCTCATTGCGATATTATCGGGACCATGATACTAGGAAAAGAATCGTATTCGATTGAGGGGAAAGGATATCTGGAGCATGCGTATGGGAACTGGTCGTATCAGAACCCGCTGCAGACGATCTCAAGGGCGCATCGTACCCTTACGACGTACGGTCATCTGATTCGATGGTGGTTGTCTCATCATCGATTCAAAATCCCTAAAAGAATCAGTTTTTCTTCAGAAAACAATCCTTTTGGATATGACTGGGTATGGGGGGTGTTTGACAATTCCTGGAGTTTGTTTTTTGGTAATTCATTGTTCTGGGTCTCTGAAGGTCCTTCGATTGGAGCGTTATATTTGACCGCTGACGGGAAACGATATTGGGAATTCTGTGATGTCCGGTTCAAATACAATAAAGTGCTGTTCGTGAAAGAGTATGATCTGTATTATCCCTCTGATTTGGAGGTTACGGGACGGTTAGAAGATAAGACGATACGTCTGCGGTTTTGGTCAACGACCGATACCTATGAGTATATCGACCCGTATAGGAAAGGCCGGTTCTATAAGGCATTTATTTTAAGTGAGCTTCCGGGTCGTATGGAAGGCACCTTCACCGATAAAGAAAGGACTGTTCCTTTACAGGGCGAATGTAAAATCGTGCCCTTACGCCAGGCGCCGCTCCTTGGGCATAACGCGGTCTCTTTTGAGTTTCTGACGCCACCGAAGGGAGTGGGTCTGTCAGTAGAACTTGATTCCCATGCTCTTCGTAAGCAACTCATCACAAAAATTCAGCTTGCTCCACGGCCAAAGATCTCTTGTCATTTGAAACGCATTGATTTGTCACAGATCCCAAAAGAATCAGAGGTGCGAAGGGAATCTTAGGAAGCAGATTGTGCCTTCATAAGTAAATATGATTCTTGGGATAACAATAATTTGATTTTTTTAATCGAATAGTCTTCTAGTACGGTATCGATGTATTCGGTTGTTTCGGTTATTGGTTTTCTGAGTATTACCTTTCCGTTGTTTTTTAGATGTTGAAGGGTGTTTTTTAACACCGCTTCGATATCGCCGACGCCATAGGAAATCAATATGACATCGAAGGGTGAAACGTCATAGGTTTCTCCTGGTGCTTTTTCGACATGGATGTTCT
>DATMXJ010000182.1:0-3011 GCA_035561675.1 Thermoplasmatota archaeon | reverse complement strand
ATCGTATTACACATATTTTTTATACATGAAGAAACCGATAAGGAGTGCAACCAAGACAAGAACGATATCAAAACCAGGTGTGTTCTTCTTACTCTCCTTGACAGATACCGTGGTTGAATAGGGACCCACGGCATCATTATTATCAATAACTTCCAACGTCACAACAAAGGAGCCTGCAGTAGAAAACATCGTGGTCATAACCGGGGTGGTTACCCAGTCTGTATCATAAGTCCCATCACCGTTAAAATCCCAACGGTACCCAACAATGGTCCCATCGGTATCGTTACTTAAGGAGGCATCGAAACTCACTTCTTGACCAACGGAAACCGAAGAGGGAGCGATAAAGGTAGCTACCGGAGGGTCATTGATGAAAATGACGCCTTGTATGGTCGCTGTCGTATTCGCCATACTACTACGCCCGTCATCGTCAACAACGGTTAACGTCACGGTATAAACACCAGGATCAGCGTAGGTATGCTCTGGTGATATGTCAAGAATTTGACTGCTACCATCACCAAAATTCCACCGGTAAAAGATAATGGATCCATCAGGATCGATGCTCTGAGACCCATTAAAGGAGATCGACTGATTCAGTTTCGTTACGTAGGGTCCCCCGGGATTCGCCACTGGTTTTTGATTCTCAGGAGGACGTTGTTTTGTCGTAAAAAACCAAATATCAGACTGGTTTTGTTGCAAACTATCATTCGCGATGACGTACCAGGCGTACGTTGTATCAAAAGGCAATGTGAAACTACAAGAGGCATTCTTTCCATTCACCACGTTCCGAACGTCCCCTATTCGCACGTTATTTACTGCGTTATAAAAGGAGACGTCTGAGATGACATTACTGTCGGGATCCATTACTGTTACCCACAGCGTCACGCTCAACCCGACACCCTCTTGGTCATCTGCAGGCGATGGATTCGATGGTTTTTGTGGTGGTTGCAAGAACATACCAAAGGGATAATGGTCACGACCACCGGTCGAAATTATATAGGGTCTGTCACCGATGCCATCATGATTCCTATCAACATAGTTATAATCATCCCAATAATTTCCGATCGTCCCGTTATCCCATTGATTACTCCCTTGTTCCCTCGCATTAATATTATTTTCTAGAAAATGATTCAAGTATATGATGTTATTTTTACTCGTCTGAGTCGCAACAAGAGCGGTGGAGCTCATGTTTTGCAGTGAGTTATTAAAGATCTGACAGTCGATTCTTTGCAGGCTGATACCAACCTGACCATAGTTGAACAGATTTTCCGCAATGATGCAACCGGAAGAATCAACGGTGATTGCACTCACGGTGTTGTTGTTAAAATAATTTTCCCGCACAACATCAGTTGTATCCCCTGTCAAATAGATACCATGATACGTGTTTTTCGCAAACGTGTTTTTGGTAATATTCGTATTCGAACACTCTCGTGTGTAAATACCATACGTGTTGTGTGTAAGATTGTTATCATAGAAAATATTTCTAATTGAAGAACGCAGGTTCATCCCTGAATCACTTGAATTGGAGATGTTATTACTCGAAAATACATTATTGTTGGAGGAGGAAACAAACACTCCTTTAGTGTCGTTGATTAAATTGCCACTAATCATATTGTCATCAGAGGAATCAAGATAAATTCCCCAGAGGTCACATTGTGAAATATTATTCTTTTGCAATACAACATTGTTTGACGTCACATGAATAAGCGCACCATATTGGGATGAAATAAAACGTCCCGGGTCGCTTATAACGAAATTTTCTACAGTGACGAAATCAGCAGTGATCTCGATAAGGTATTTTAGTTCCACACCGCGAGAGATAAAACTTTGTTGATCATCAATTCCCCCGATAAGGGAAATACGCTTATTGATGACCAAACTTTCATTGTACGTCCCACCAAAAACATACACGGTGTCACCATCATTTGCAAGCTTTATCGCCTCAGTTATTGTCTGATACGGATGTTCGGCGGACCCATCCCGCGGGTATGAGAAACTATCATCGACATAAATTTCTCTTCCTGCTGCATTCGAATATTCAGTAAGAAACAATAACGAAAGACCGTTTAATAATAAAAAAACGAGGCTTACCACAAGAAAAATCGAACGTTTTGTGCTCATTATCCCATCCATTTAATGAAAGACGAATCATGTCACAGAATTAAATAGTTTTCCGAACGCATACATTTAAAGAATCTCCAAGTATTGTTACTTGCATGAATGTCTGTCTTGGTGGGACGTTTCATCCTTTCCATAAAGGCCATAAAACCCTTCTCAGAAAAGCGTTTGAAGTCGCTGGACCGAAAGGCTCTGTGTTTATTGGGTTGACGTCACCAACAATGATAAGAAAGAAAGGAAAAATTGCTTCATTCCAGAAGAGAAAACAATCGATTGTGCGGTTCTTATCAGAAGAACATGTCCTCCAACAGGCAACTATTCGACCTCTCGTCAATGAATTTGGTCCCACGCTAGAGGAAGACTTTGATGCCATCATCGTTTCCCCTGAAACAGAACCGACCGCCGAAGAAATCAACCGGAAACGAGTGCGTCTTGGAAAAACACCTCTGCAGATCATCGTGATTCCCTATGCCCTTTCAGAGGATGGAACCCCGATTAGCTCGTCAAGAATCCGACGGAAGGAAATCGACGAAAACGGAAGGATTCTAAAGCAGGATTAGATTTATATAGAATAAAGTTTCCTGAAATACAAATATTTTCTCCTGGTTCGTTTTCTCCTTTCATATTTCAGTTATCACCATATAAACAATCAGGCAAGCGCTTCATATATCTTATGCTTGAGTAAAAACAGGATTACTACACCATCATTCGACAATTTCAGATGGTTTCTTATTCTTTATCTTAAAATATCATTTTCTTAAGAGATTGGCAATAACTTTGGGAAAAAATCAATTAAAAAACCTATCCGATATATATAAACGGTTGTTTGGTCAAAAGGGTCAAAATAATGAAAACGAGTGCGAACCGTCCCTTGAATAAATTTTGGAGTTAATGGT
>DATMXJ010000181.1:0-7936 GCA_035561675.1 Thermoplasmatota archaeon | reverse complement strand
ATTTACATCCGTCTTAACATTATCCAAAGAAAAACAAAAGGAAGTAATAAAAATACTCAGACGTTGCGAATCTGATTTACAAAAGGAGGTAAATTAATATGAAAAAAATAATGACAACAACCATCATAATAACAATGATTATCAGTGCATTAGTATCCCTGTATCTTCCCACCGTACAGGCAAGTCCAGCTGTAATGATCTCACAATACCAATTATCCCCAGAAATCCTCATGCCTGGTGATACCGCGGTGTTAACCCTCCAGGTGAGAAACGCGGAAACCGTCGCGACACAAACAACAATATCTGGTACCTCCCCCTATGATTCAACGACCACAGTTCGTACACTTGGCGTAGATATCAATAATATCTGGATTGTCGCAGCACAATCTGGGGGTAAACAAATCCGGGCGACAGCAAACTATGAAGATGTCGGCTATCTTGCAGCAGGAGCAACCATCGAAGTGAACTTCAAACTCATTGTCGACAAAAACATGAGTGAGGGAATTTATTTTCCCATTGTGAATATCGATGTCAGCAGCGGAACGGATGTCATCTATCCTCTGTTAGTCAAAGTAAGTAATGCTTCAGTAGACCTCCTCCCAACCAGTGTGCCTTCGAAAATCTCCAAAGGCGGGACAACAGAGCTTACCGTTACTGCGGTGAATGAAAGAGAAAACGCTGTAAAAGAAGTCATTATCACTCCCCACGGAGATGGTGTCGAGTTCGTACCACAGAGTTATTTCATAGGGTCACTTGCTGCAGAAACATCAGAAGACGTTGTTTTTTCAGTCAAGCCAATCGAAACTAGGGAGAGTAATATTTCCTTTTCTGTGAGCTATAAAAATGGAGATAATCTACATACAAACTCACTCGTCGCTCCACTCTCCGTTATTGAGGCGTTAGATGTTGCACCAATCATTACCAATTTTCCCCTCAGCATCACGAAAGGAGGCTCTGCAAGAATAAGCATTGAGGTGTACAACGCAAAAACAGAGAAGATCACCGGTGTTCTCGTAACCCCTATCTGTAATGCGACGGTGATTCCCTCGCAATATTTTATCGGCTCTATGGATCCTGATGATGTATTTTCCGCGTCGTTTGACATCTATGCTGACACAGTCGGATACGGAACGCAGATCATCGGATTTAAAGTATCCTTCAAACAGGGGAATGACTATTATGAGACTCCATTGGTAAGTAAAACATTCAGCGTGGTCTCTGGACCCGGTCAGAGTTATCAATCCTCTGGTAGCTCCACAGGCACTTCTGGGTCAAATGGTACACCTCAAACTCCCTCGTTAGTGACATGTTTAACATCAATTATTCTTATCATTGTCGTAATCGTCGTGGTTGTACTGCTCTATATACGGTGGAAAAAACGGCGGAAGGCATAATGAGTAAGGATGTCATCGTCACACAGAATGTCTCAAAAACCTATGGCAAACCACCCTTGCAGGTCTTTGCATTGCGGGAGACAAATCTTCAAATCGAACAGGGAGATTACATCGCCATCATCGGTCCGTCAGGTTCAGGGAAATCAACGCTGATGAATCTCCTTGGTTGTCTTGACAAACCGACAACTGGGAACATCTTCATCGATGGGAAAGATGTCTCAACATTAAATGAAAATGAACTTGCCAGGATTCGACGTGAAAAGATCGGTTTTATCTTCCAGAAATACAATCTCATTCCGACACTAAATGCCTTGGAGAATGTGGAACTCTCAATGGGATTTGCAGGAGTTGATAGCCAGACTCGAACCGCGAAAGCAAAGAAACTTCTAGAACTGGTTGAGCTTTCAAAACGATTGACCCATAAACCATCGGAAATGAGTGGTGGTGAACAACAACGGGTTGCAATTGCTCGTGCATTAGCGAACAATCCTTCGATTATTCTTGCAGATGAACCAACTGGGAACGTTGATACAAAATCCGGCGAAAACATAATGAATATTTTAGAAGAAGTCAACCGAAAAGGTGAAACAATCATCGTCGTAACCCATAATATGACGATTGCGCAACGCGCGAAACGAGTGCTTCGAATTCAAGATGGCGTGGTAAAGGAGGAACATGTTTAGAGATCATGTCAAACTTGCGATAAAAAATCTTCGAAATCGCATGTCTCGATCACTTTTGACATTGCTTGGTATCGCGATTGGTATCATGGCGATTATCTCTCTATTGGCTCTTGGGGAAGGAATGCAACAGGCGGTCACCGGGGAGCTCTCTTCATTATCTGATGTCATCATAGTGTCTACCGGCGGGGGTGGTTTCTCCTCGTTTGGTGGTGGAGGTTCAACCGTTGATTATTTCACTCAGCGAGATATCGCAGAAGTCGAGCGGCTTCAAGGAGTGCGAGAGGTGAGCACCCAGTTGTCTGGTACTGGTCTTGCAGAATATAACGGGAAAACAACGATTCTCTCACTGACCGGCATGGACGTTAGCGTTATGAAGCTACAATATGCAGGCCAGAACTTGGACGCAGGAGAATTTCTCAACGAAGGTGACCAGAAAAAGATCATGATTGGATATAATATCGCACATGATACCTTTGATGCTGATATTGCTGTTGGTGGGAGAATCAAGATTAATGGAGAGAAGTTTTTTGTCAGCGGTATTTTCGGAAAACAGGGTTTTGGTGGCGTATCCTCAGACAGTATTGTGTTGATGAGTTCCCGTGATTTCCAGAAATTAACCGGTCAGAGTAACATCAGTATCATCTATTTACGGGTGTACAACGTCAATGACGCAGAATCCATAGCGACCACTATTCAGAATGCTATCAACGAAAATCATGGGAAGAAGGATTTTGCGACTGCAACGACAATGACTTCTATACTTAAAACAGTGCAAAATATCATTGGTATTCTTCAGTTAGTTCTTGTGGGCATTGCGTCGATTGCACTTGTTGTTGCCTCGATTGGGATTATGAATACGATGCTTACGTCGGTTATGGAGCGAACTCGTGAGATCGGTATTATGAAAGCGATAGGTGCGACAACTCGCGATATCATGAGTATCTTCATCATCGAAGGTATGTTGATGAGTAGTCTTGGTGGGATTATTGGTATTATTCTTGGTGTGTTTGGATCGCAGGCGTTAACCATGATTCTTAAGAGTTTTATGTCGATGGGAGGAGGCTCGTTCCAACTTGCTCCGATTATTACGATTACGTCTGTGATTCTTGCCGTTGGAGTATCACTCATCGTTGGTGTTTTCTCAAGTCTCTATCCTGCATGGAAGGCTGCAAAGATGAGTCCGATCGAAGCTGTGCGATACGAATAACTTTTTTAGACAACAAGATACATTAATATCTCCTATTCTATGCCTCCTTATTTATGAACTCCTCGCACTTCGTGAAAATTCTCCGCGAAAAAAAATTATTTTTGCCGCCATTGAGTGGATATACTGATTATCCGTTTCGCGTGATTCTTGCCAAGTTTCAACCACCATTCATCATTACAGAAATGGCGAATGCTCGTGCGATCGTACAGAAAAATCGACGGACCATGCAGATACTGAGGATTGTTGAGGGGAATCACTTTAACGGAGTCCAGCTTGTTGGAAGCATCCCGGAATATATGAGGAAAGCAGCGGAAATCGTCCAGGACCTTGATTTTGATTACATCGATATTAATATGGGGTGTACAGCACGGAAGGTCACCTGTCGAGGTGAAGGCGTATCTCTAATGAAAAATGAGGATAACGCCTGTCAGATTGTTGCTGCAGTTGGAAGAGCCGTGGATGTTCCGGTGACCTGCAAGATGCGTCTTGGCGTCTCGAAACAATCAATGAATGTTTTGTCTCTTTCACAGAAATTAGTTGATGCTGGAGCGACTGCTCTGACTATTCATGGGCGAAGTGGGGAAAAAAAATTTGGAGTACATCTTGATCGGGACATCATAAAAAAAACAGCGACGATTCTTTCAGTCCCTGTAATTGCAAATGGAAGTATTTACACTGGATTTGATGCCCAAAAGATGATTCAGGAAACTGGTGCAGCTGCAGTGATGCCAGGCCGGGGTCTTCTCGGAAATCCCTGGATAATACCTGAAATATTGAATATCTTATCGCACCAGAAGTATACACCGCCTCCACTCCAGCAGAAGAAAGAGGTTTGTCTCAAACACCTAGATTTGCTCGTTGATTTTTATGGTGAGCGTCGTGCAGTTCTGAAAATGCGAAGTATCTTACCGCATTATTTTTCCTCTTGTTTGTTTCTCAAGGAGTTAAAGAAGGATGTTCAACAGATAACCACTGCAAGAGAAATCTCGCTCTTATTAGAACGAATCCAAGATAATGAAATGAACGCAGTTTATCAAAGGTAGATATATCGGAGAAATTCTTTTACTTAGAATCCTTGGATTGTCGGTGGTACCAGCGATGAGTCAAACTCTGGAGGGAGTTGCTTTTTCGTTGCATAGTGATACATTGCTGCGACATAAATCCCGTTGGTCGCTGATGCGACCACCCCAATAATCGCCCAGTAGAAAAATGCAAGAATAAAACCGACCGCGATACTGATGGTGCTCCCGAGGTATATACCAAGGATGATAGGGACAATCCCAAGAAGCGCTAGTACGAAAAAGACGACCCCGAATCCAATAGTTCCGATGATGGTTTCACCCCATGTTTGTTTGAACAACGATGCACTACGTCGAATAGAAGACGCGACCCCTTTTTTCTCATAGATGAGGACTGGAATAATAAAGAATGTGACATACGTCCAAGCGATACCAAAAACACCTGCGATGATTCTCCCGATCCATCCTCCTTTCTCACGGATTGCCTGTAGGATCATTCCGATGGTTGCCGATATAAGCGCCCAGATAAGGATTCGTCCGATATTTTGAGAAGCGATACGCAATCCATCAGAGACGGTCGGGTCGCCACCATTTAACCTGATGTTGGCACAGGCGATGATCGCAGTATTAAAGAAAATGACGATAAAAAATAAAACAAAGTAAATAAGGAACATCGCAACAACCCAGAGCCATGGTAAGGTATCCATGGAAGGTAATCCTAAGAGCCAGAATCCTGCGAAGAATGAAAGAAGAATGATAATGCATGCAATAAAGGAAAGGATGGGGAAGATCATGATTTCTTTGTCTTTTCGGAGAATACCAAGGCTTGTTTTCATTAATTGCCAACTACGTCCAAATTTTCCCATGAAGACCCGTAAGAAGGTAGCAGATAATTAAAGATTTTCATGCGGTGGAGGGCAGATAATGTGTATTTTTTGTTAGTCATCCAGAGCAGATTAGGAAAATGGTAACTTTCCATCCGACCTTAATAATTCCGAGGGCATTCCATGAATCGATGCACAACCCAATATCTGAGAATATGCAGAGGATAATATTTAAACGAAACACACGTATCATTTCCTAAAATAGTGAATTACATGGTTGATACGAAAGCAAAGCAGAAAATAAAATTGCCATCTCATAAAACAAAAATCATATGTACAATCGGTCCTGCATCTCGACCTCCTGAGGTTTTAGAAGAATTAATGCAAAATGGAATGAATGTCGCCCGGCTCAATTTTTCTTTTGGTAATTCTACTGAACATAGAAAAGATATTCGACTGATAAAGAAAACAGCTGCTGAGTTAGAGAAACCAATTACAATCCTTATCGATCTTCCCGGTTCAAAAATCAGAATTGGAACGTTAGAATCCGAACCTATCATTCTTAAGAAAAATTCTCAAATTACACTCACTTCACAGGATGTTCATGGGACTGATACGCTCATTCCAGTGAAATACAGTCAATTACTAAAAAGTGTTTCCAAAGGACAAACAATTTATTTCAACGATGGATTTATCCAATTAAAAGTCAAGGCTGTGGTAAACAATGAAGTCCAATGTAATGTAATTATCGGTGGAGCGTTATATTCGTCGAAGGGAGTTAATCTGCCAGGTTCAAGATTGTTCCTAGATGCAGTAACACAAAAAGATCTTGACTACATTGATTTTGGGTTAAAAGAAAGGGTTGACACGTTCGGTGTTTCTTTCATCCAAAATGCAAATGACATCCTTCAGGTAAAAGAATATGCTCGGAAAAAAGGAAAGACAATATATACGGTAGCGAAAATCGAACGAAAAGATGCAGTAAAAAATTTTGAACAAATTCTCCTTGTCTCAGATTCGGTTATGATCGCTCGGGGGGACCTTGGTCTTGAAATACCCTTAGAAGACGTTCCATCAGTGCAAAAAAAACTTATAAACAAAGCGAATCTCGCAGGTTGTCCGGTCATTACCGCGACACAAATGTTAGAGTCGATGAAAGAAAACACCCGTCCGACACGAGCGGAAGTAGCAGATGTCGCAAACGCTATTCTTGACGGTACTGATGCGATCATGCTCTCTGAAGAAACCGCGATTGGAAAATACCCGATTGAAACGGTTCAGATGATGAGGAAAATCGCTAAAGCAACGGAACTGAAACGGAGAGATGCTCCATCATCATGTAATCTCCAGGATATCTTGAGACGTACCGTAAGCATTGATCATAACAGCGTTACAGATATTATATCACTGAACGTTGTGGAAGCTGCGGAAACCTTACAAGTACGGTATATTCTCACGCCGACTGCAAGTGGAAATACAGCTCGACGTATTTCACGATTTAAACCCGAATGCTGGATACTTGCGTTTAGCGGACAGAAAGACACCTGTCCGTTTCTCAATCTCTCATATGGTGTATATCCTTTTTTTATGACAAAAAAGACGAAGAGCTGGCATGCTCCCATCCTTAACTTCATAAATGATGTTGGTCTTGTTAAAAAGAATGATAAGGTGATTCTCACTCAACGAAGGTTTTCAAAGAAACCAGGCGGGACAGACTCATTTGGAATCCTTACTATTGGGGCTGAATAATATTGTTTTTCATGATACGTCTTTTTTAATATTTTGAGTTCTGGATGCAAAATCAAATGCAGGGTTGTAAAACTTCTGTGTGTATTCTTTCATCATTCTGCGTGCGCTAAAGGGTCTGGCAGTACTTTTGATCGCTTCCTTCATAAGTTTTATCCATTTAATAGATAATCCGTCTTCATTGACATCGTAGAAGAGTGGTATGATTTTCTTTTCAAGAAGTTGGTATATGTCCGCAGCATCTTCACTGTCACTTCGATTTCCCACTTTGTCCCCAAATGCCCATCCGTTTTTACCGTTATATCCCTCAATCCACCATCCATCAAAAATACTTAGATTCGGGACGCCATTTAATGAGGCTTTCATCCCACTCGTTCCGCAAGCCTCATAGGGCGGTTGGGGATTATTCAACCAGATATCAACACCATGTGTTAAATATTGGGCTAAGTTTTCGTCGTAATCTTCAACAAATGCAATTCGCCCACCAAAGGAAGTATCTTTTGCGATGTTAAACACCTGTTGTATGAGTTGTTTTCCTTGGTCATCCGCTGGATGCGCCTTTCCAGCGAAAATGATTTGAACGGGTTTCCAGCGATCATTTATAATGTTTTTAAGACGTTCGATATCCTGGAAAATCAAGGTCGCTCGTTTATAGGTTGCAAATCTACGGGCAAAACCTATAGTAAAAACATTTGGATCAAGCAATACGCCAGATCCGAGAATAATCTTAGGGTCCGGTTGTTCGTTCATCCATCGTTGACGTGCACGATCCAAGATGCGCATCAACAATTTTGTTTTGAGCCAATAATGGGTCTGCCAGAGTTCCTCATCTGGTATATCATCGATGAGGTTCCAAATCTCAGGGTCGTCATGCTTTGAGATCCAATCTGGTCCAAGATATTTATTGAAAAGAAGCTGCATTTTTGGTTCGATCCACGTTGGCACATGGATACCATTAGTAATTGAATCAATAGGGACTTTTTGTTCAGGTGCCTCTGGCCACAGCGAATGCCACATCTTTCGAGCTTCTACCCCATGGCGTTTACTGACTCCATTATGATAC
>DATMXJ010000180.1:0-11872 GCA_035561675.1 Thermoplasmatota archaeon | reverse complement strand
CTAGGGTACCTTGGCAAAGAATTTCCCTCATTAAAGAAACGGGAGAATCAGATAAGCGAAATCTTAGACATTGAGACGAGACGTTTTTCGGAAACCCTCTCAAAAGGAGAAGGACTCATTAAAAGGATTTTAAAGGAAAAGCAGACCATTGATCCCCCCGCCTTAATCATGCTATATGATACGCATGGGATGCCCCCTGCTGTTGTTCAGAACATCGCCCAAAAAGAAAACATCTCTGTTTCCATCCCACCTAATTTCGATTCAATGATTGCTGAATTGCACTCTCATGAGAAAGGAGACGAGGAAATCCAAGAAGTGCAAACCAATCTTCCTCAAACACACCCCCTCTATTACGATGATCATTACACGAAAGAGTTTGATGCAACAATCCTTTGGAAACAAACCACCCTGCGAGGAACCGAAGTAATCCTTGATAAAACAGCATTCTATCCTGAGGGGGGTGGCCAACCAGCGGATAAAGGGGAACTCGTTATCGATGGAAAATCCATCCAAGTCCTCCATGTTGAGAAAAAAGCAGGATCTATCATCCATGTACTGGATTCCCCCGCAGAGGTAGGCAAAAAAGTCCATGGGAAAATCGACTGGGATCATCGGTATACTCTCATGAAACATCACACGGGTACCCACGTGGTCAACGGTGCGCTGCGAAGATTGTTCGGGGAACATATCTGGCAGGCTGGTTCTCAATTAGCATTGACTGAGGCAAGATTTGATTTTGCTCATTATAAGCCGATAGCAGAGGATGAAATCCAGAAAATCGAATCAATCGCAAACGAGTTCATACGACAAGCAGTCCCTGTTGAAAAGAAAGTGATGAAACGGAACGATGCAGAGCGAGCATATGGGTTCAGACTTTACCAAGGAGGCGTCCCACCTGGGAACCTGATCCGGGTGCTAAACATCCCTGGTATTGACGTGGAAGCCTGTGGTGGAACACATCTGAATAACACCAAGGAAATCGAAAAAGTCCGCATCCTGAAAGCAGAACGCATCGCAGATGGTGTGAATCGAATCACGTTTGCCGCGAGTAAAATGGCAGATGCCTACCAAAACGAAGAAAACAAACTGTATCATCGTGTCACTGATCTTCTTTCATCAACGTATAAAATCACTGGTCATGAGAGCATCGCTGAGCAGTTACGGGAAACGGAAAAATTCTTTTCAGTCTCAGCAGACCAACTGGAAAAAACAGTACAACGGTTTTTAATAGAGACAAATAAAAAAAATATTACAACAGTGGCAAGTCTTGTTGATGCCTGCAATCATTTGTTCAATGAATGGAAGAACGCACAGAAACAAAAGAAAATGGTTTCAACAGATGTCGTTGCACAGTTGATTCAAGGTGCGTCTCAGATTCCGGGAACAAGTATACGAATGGTAAGTGGTATCTGCGATAGTGATGCAATTACCGTCGCAGGAGCCATCATCAAAGAATCTGGATTTATCGTTCATATCTATGATGGGAAAAAACTAGTCTCTGCTGCATCGGACAATGTTGACATCGACCTTCGGCCACTCGCCTCTGAAATCGGAAAAATACTTGGAGGGAGTGGTGGTGGAAAACCAAAACTCACCCAGTGTGGTGGGCCAAACAAAACCAAAATACATGATGCATTGGAAAAAGCAAAAGAGCTCACACTACAGCAGATAAAAAAATAAATGATAAAAAAACTTCTTTTTTAGAGCGGTTTCCACAGCTGGACCGCAATAACAACAACAGCGGTCGCTATACATGCGAACACCACAAACCATGGTGGAATCTTAAATGCGGTTTTTTCTTCAGCATCGAAATACCGGATTAACCCGGCGCCAGAGTGAAATCCTTCACCTTTTTTCTCTTGTGCCATATAATCACGCTGTAGTACAGCATGTCCTTACAGTATTTGAGGTTTACGATGCTTTTTTTCCAATGGTTCTAGAAGAAAAGAGCAAACATCTAAATATCGTCGGATGATACGTAACCTTGAGGATGTTCTGATATGAAAGAAACAGATTCTCTTATTAAAAAAGCCTTAAAATTCAAAGAGAGCGGACTTACCGATTATGAGATCGCAGAGGAACTGAATGTTTCTAAAGAAACAGCAGCATGGCTTCTTACACGGGGGAAGGATAAGAAACCTGAAGGTGAACTAAAAGTTGGGTGGAGGTCCATTGGAGTGTCTCCGACTCGTATCGGATCGATTTCCTATGCCTTATCTGATATCATCCTTGAAGAAATGGAAAAAAAGGAAGTGGATGTCGAAGTGGTTGTCGGTATCGCGATCAATGGGATTCCTTTTGCGACCTATGTTGCTGAGGAGCTCGGTCTTGACCTTGCTGTTTTCCGTCCTCATCATGAAAAAACAGGTGCATTCGGTTCTAACTATGCAACTATCGCGAATAAAAACGTCGTGATTATCGATGATGTGATTGGAACCGGTGAGACCTTAAAAAGTGCGATCAAAGCAGTAAAAGCGGAAAAAGGAAACCCGATTTTATGCGTCTGTCTGTTGAATAAACGATCGATGAACGATGTCGGTGGAGTTCCACTCCGCTCATTGATTCGAGCTCGGGCGCTCTAACACATAATCCCTTGGAGATTTCCTTATGCATTGGGCAGATGTTTTAGCAGAAGAACTACTGAAAAAGCAGACGAAACATGTACTAGCGACTGGGATTACTCCCTCTGGTCCAATTCATATTGGGAATATGCGTGAGATCCTCACCACTGACGCCGTCTATCGATGTCTCATAGAGAAGGGTGGGGATGCTGATTTCATCTACATCTGCGATGATTACGATCCGTTACGAAAGGTGTATCCCCATCTCCCCTCATCGTATCAACAGTATGTCGGTAAACCTCTTTCTGAGATCCCCTGTCCCTGTGGTGAACATACGAGCTACGCGGATCATTACCTCACCTCTTTTCTTGGGTCATTACATACTATTGGGGTAAACCCACGGGTTTACCGTGCTAGCGAGATGTACTATAAAGGCGATTATAACGAGTCTATACAGATCGCGTTGGAGAACACCACCAAAATCAGGAACATCCTTGAGACGCTTTCCGGCAGAAAGATGCCAAATGACTGGCTGCCCTATAACGTGAAATGTGAGACTTGTGGTCGTCTCTCAACGACACACCCTAGTTTGTACGAATTTCCTAACGTTGAGTACACCTGTGACTGTGGACATGACGGTGAGGTGGACATCCGAAAGGGAGGACAAGGAAAACTCCCTTGGCGGGTGGACTGGCCAGCCCGCTGGAGGATGCTGGGGGTCACCTTTGAACCCTGCGGCAAAGACCATGCGACCGTCGGAGGTACACGCGAGACTGGAGCAAAGATATCAGAGGAAGTCTATCACTATCCACCACCAGGGGTACTTGTCTATGAGTTCATCTTGTTAAAGGGGATGGGTGCGATGCACAGCTCGAAAGGTACTGCGGTGAGCGGCGAAGAAATGTTGCGGATGACGCCTCCCGAGGTGCTCCGGTTCTTGATCATGAGAAATCAACCTAACAGACATATTGTTTTTGACTCTGGGTTAGGATTGCTGACTTTAGTTGATGAATACGATACCGAAGAAGGGGTTTATTTCGGTAAAGAATCAGAAATCAAAGGGATGAAGGAATTCAAGAAAATCTATGAGCTGTCACAGCCGTGTCATATCCCAAAAAAGATGCCGTTGCATCTCCCCTATCGGCATTTAGTGACATTAAATCAGATCGCAAAAACATGGCCTGAAGTAAAAGAAATACTGATGCGAACCGGGCAGCTTACGAAGAAACTGACAAAAGAAGACGAAGAACATCTCAGACAGCGGGCCGAGCATGTTCGATATTGGCTTGCCACCTTTGCACCTGATGAGGTCAAGTTCGAAGTTAAAGAAACATCCCCGACCATCACTCTTACAGAGGAACAACGGACTATTCTTTCTATTTTTAAGGAAAAGATTCCGGATCTTTCCTGGGAACCTGAGGCAATTCACAATGCGATATATGAGATTTCTGAGCAAACGAAAATCCCGATAAAAACCGCTTTTAGTGCGATTTATAAAATCCTTCTTGGACAGGAACGAGGACCACGTGCTGGCTTCTTTTTATCAAACCTTTCGAAACAGTTTGTTCTGAATAGGGTGACAGAAGCAGTTAAATAAGACCGCGCCTCTTCGCGTTTTTATCATGAATATCTATGTGGAGACGTACGGGTGTACGGCAAACAAAAGCGATGAGCGACTCCTTCTTGGCCTATTGCAACAGAAGGGACATCAGATAGTCCCGGACATCTCAGGTGCAGATGTGCTGGTTCTGCTCACCTGTACAGTCATAGCGACAACTGAACAACGGATGTTATCGCGATTACAAGTATTTCATAAGACCCATAAGAAGATTATCGTCACTGGTTGTATGCCTGCTGTCCAAAAAGATCTTATCCTCTCAGTAGCACCTCAAGCAACGCTTCTTTCATCCCGATACATACAGTACATTAATGATATTATTAATGGTGATAACCCTGTTTTTGTTGAAACAAAAAAAACAACGCTCCCGAAATATTACGATACGGCTCTTGCTCCGATTCTGATCTCGGAAGGATGCAGATTATCTTGTAGCTATTGTATCACGCATTTTGCTAAAGGAGCATTACGAAGCTTTGCAGCTGGAGAAATCGTAACAGATGTTTGTTCCGCTCTGAAACAAGGATGCAAAGAAATACAACTCACCGCACAGGATACTGCGTCCTATGGTCTTGATACGGGTACAAATCTTGGGACATTACTGAAAAGGATAAGTACCCTTGATGGAGCATTCCGAATACGAGTTGGAATGATGAATCCTTTAACTCTACAAAAAAACCTTGATTCCGTTCTGAAGGCATATCAGCACCCAAACATCTACAAATTCCTTCACCTCCCAGTACAGTCAGGTGATGACGAAATTTTACAAAAAATGAATCGTGGGTATACGATAAAGGAGTTTACCTCTCTTATCCATCACTTCCGAGAAGCAATCCCGTCTCTGACGCTCTCGACCGATGTGATCATTGGATTTCCCACAGAAACAGACGAACAATTCGACCGTACAATTGAACTATTAAAAGAAATAAGACCAGATATCGTCAACATCACCAGGTTCTCTGCTCGCCCATTGACCCTTGCGAAAAAAATGAAAGGACGAATTCCTACCCATGTGGTAAAGACACGATCAAAACAAGCCACAGAGGTCTGCGCAAAACTCTCCCTTGAAAAAAATAAGCAACACCTCGGAAAAACATATTCGGTGCTTGTCACTGAACCTGGGAAAAAAAAGACTGTCACAGGAAGATCAGACAGTTACAAACAAGTTGTTCTCACAGAACCTGTTCCCATTGGATCTTTCGTTCAAGTAAAAATTATTCATGCGACATCAACCTATCTTGTCGGAAAACTTATATAATATTCACCTGTTTGTCGGATTCGTGGTTTGGAGATGATACGAGTAGCTATTAACGGTTTTGGAAGAATAGGAAGAAATGTACTACGATCTGCAGTACAACACTCCCAGTACGGGAAGAAATTTGAGGTTATCGCAATTAATGATCTTGGGAACACGGAGATTCTTGCACATCTTCTCAAATATGATTCTATTTATGGTAAATTCTGCGGCGATGTTGCAGCAAAACCAGAGGGCGTCGAAGTAAATGGTCATCTCATTGCATTCTTCTCCGAGGTCAACCCTACAAATCTCCCCTGGGGGAAATTAGACATCGATGTTGTCATTGAATCCACTGGAGTTTTCCGCACCCGTGAGGGCGCTGGGAAGCATCTGGAGGCAGGAGCAAAAAAAGTCATCATCTCCGCCCCGGGGAAAGACCCTGACCTAACGATAGTGTTAGGAGTTAACGAAAAGATGTACGACCCTTCCAAACATCATATTATCTCCATGGCGTCTTGCACCACGAACAGTCTCGCCCCACCAGTGAAGGTGTTACATGAAAAATTTGGGATAGAACAAGGGTTTATGACCACAGTACATTCCTATACCGGAGATCAACGCATCCTTGATTTTCCTCATAAAGACCTACGAAGAGCGCGTGCTGCTGCAGTGTCAATTATCCCGACTACCACGGGAGCTGCAAAGGCAGTCTCTTTAGTGATACCAGATCTGAAAGGAAAAATCGACGGTATCGCGCTTCGTGTCCCAACACCAGATGGCTCCATAACAGATTTTTCCTGCGTACTAAAAACACCGACGACCACACAAGAAATCAACGCCGCGTTCAAACAAGCATCACAGACCACGTTACAAGGGATCCTCCAATATACCGAAGAACCACTCGTGTCGGTCGATATCGTCGGCAATCCTCACTCAGCGATCATCGATGGATTAATGACAAAGATGATAGGTGAAAAAGGGAATTTCGCTAAGATATTCTCCTGGTATGATAACGAATGGGGATACTCCTGCCGGATCGTTGATTTGGTCAACTACATCTTCAATGAACGCATGGTTCCGATAGAAACCTACAAAAACTAAAGAGCCTCGAGTCGAACCATATCTTTTTTTTCCTTTTTACTCCTCAAAACTATATGTTTAAATAAAAACACTTGATATAGGACCGTAGAGGAGGTTTCGGTAATGAAAGAATATAACACGTTAGATGATTTTTCTGTAGAAAACAAAACCGTTCTACTCCGTGTAGATTTTAACATGCCCTTAGATAAAAAAACTCTGAATATCACTGATGACACCAGGATTAGACTTGCGCTCCCAACCATTCAGGAACTGATGGAAAAAAAAGCAAAAACCGTGATCCTCGCCCATCAAGGGAAACAAGGGAGCTGGGATTTCATATCAATGCAGAAACATGCTGAGGCGTTACAGAAACTTCTTGGCAAACCGGTCACTTTTGTCGATGATATCTACGGTGAAAAAGCAAAACATGCGATCCAGATTATGAAGCCAGGAGCCGTCGTCTTCCTAGATAACGTCCGAAAATATCCAGCTGAGACCGAAAAGAAAAAACCAGAGGAGCATGCACAATCAGACCTGGTAAAAAACCTTGCGCCCCTTGCTGACCTCTATGTCAATGATGCATTCGCTGCAGCGCACCGCGCCCAATGTTCCCTGACTGGCTTTACTGCTGTACTTCCCTCGGCGGCGGGAAGACTTATGGAAAAAGAGCTCACCTCGCTAGAAAAAGTGATTCAAAGGCCAGAAAAACCTAGTGTGTTTCTCTTTGGTGGAGCGAAATTTGCTGACGGTATCGTCACCATCGACCGGCTGCTGACCAATAAGACTGCGGATCATGTGCTCCTTACGGGGTTGACCGCAAACGCATTCTTGAAAGCCAAAGGAGTCAACCTTGGGAAGAAAAACGAAGAGACATTCGGTGAGGAAGGTACACCAGAGATTTTCACAGAAATCAAAAATATATACAAAAAGTTTGAAAAACAAATCCATCTCCCCATTGATTTTGCCATAGAAGAAAACGGCAAACGAAAAGAAATACCGTTAGCGGATCTTCCAACAGAACATAATCTTTTTGACATAGGGGAAAAGACGATTCAGCAGTATAAAAAAATCCTAGAACCAGCAAAGACGATTTTCATCTCAGGACCCTGCGGGGTGTACGAGAATCCTTTGTTCAGGAAAGGAACTGAAGAAATCTTCAAATGCATCACCCAATCGAAAGCCTTCTCAATTGCAGGGGGTGGACATACCGTTGCTGCGATTGAACAGATGAAACTACGCGAAAAAATATCCCATATTAGCACCGGTGGCGGCGCCCTTGAAAAGTTTATGATGGGTGAGAAACTCGCAGTCGTCGAAGCGCTAAAAACAGCAAAACAACGTCAGCTCATACAAGTGAAATAAAAAAAATTCAAAGGAAACAATCATATACTCTTTCTTTTTTATCCTTGTTCCAAGTACGGGCTGATAGATCAGCGGAAGATCGCCGCCTTCGCAAGGCGGAGGCCGCGGGTTCAAATCCCGCTCAGTCCATCCTATTTTTTTTAAAAAAACAGCAATACAAACCTTTTTTAATTTTAGGTGGTTATCTACTACGTCCGTATTTACAGTAAATGGAGTAATAATGCCAAAAAGTAGTTTAACACGTTTAATAGAGGATGAAGAAAAAATTCTTGATATCCTGCAAATAAATGCACAGGCAAGTATCGATGACATCGCAAAAAAATGTGGTTTTTCACGACAGAAAGTCTGGCGAATTATAAAAAAACTTGAGGAAGAAAAGACTATCTGGGGGTACACCGCTATTTGCGATCAGGAACGATACAATTTAAAACATTTCGTCATGTTAATGAAACGGAACACTACACCAATTAGCCAAAAAATTATGCAAGAGATACTTTCGACTCGACTCGATGATCTTATCCCGGATTCTATAATTCATATAGAAGATATTGAATACGTCCATGGTTCTTACGATGGAATTTTTTCATTTCTTGCACCAGACCTCATCACAGCAAAAAAATTCTGTGATCGATTCAAAGAAACTTTTAACGAATATGTCGGGGGTGTTGAACTCTTGGAGGGTATTTTTTTCATCAGAAATCAGAGGTTACGCAATCCAAATCTTGAT
Source organism: Thermoplasmatota archaeon (assembly GCA_035561675.1). Classification (GTDB taxonomy): domain Archaea; phylum Thermoplasmatota; class E2; order DHVEG-1; family DHVEG-1; genus SM1-50. Next base: position 3,290 of record DATMXJ010000180.1, on the reverse strand, counting down.
AAAATAGTACATTATCTTTAAACAATTCCACCCGCATTAAAAAAAATTATTTTATAAAAAACCTCTATCGACAGTGCGCGACGACAACTTATATCTATATTTAAAACTTCGGGTGATGCAAGCGCAAGAAATATATGTAAGGTTTATATATGATAATTATATACCGTGAGGTTACCTCAACTAATAACCTCATAAATATACTGTCCCGGATCTTTCCGGTCGGCCTATGAGAGTATGTCATCGCGACATTCGATGAGTAGGCCATTTCAAATCTGGGGAACAGAATAAATGTGGAGGTTCAAGAAAATCAAGATGCTCTGAGGTAGACGTCTTGCGCACTCTTGAATCTGACGATCGACGTGTTGGTGATATTTAATTCACCCACCAATTCATAATAACTAATAATAGTGTGCCAGATTCTGGTTGATCCTGCCAGAGGTCACTGCTATTGGGATTCGACTAAGCCATGCGAGTCGTGAGGGTTCGGCCCTCGGCAGACGGCTCAGTAACACGTAGATAATTTGCCCTTAGGTGGAGGATACCCTCGGGAAACTGAGAATAATACTCCATAGATCTAGACTGCTGGAATGCTTTTAGATTGAAAGATTTATCGCCTAAGGATAAGTCTGCGGACTATCAGGTTGTAGTCAGGGTAACTACCTGACTAGCCTACGACGGATACGGGTAGTGAGAGCTTTAGCCCGGAGATGATATCTGAGACACGATATCAGGCCCTACGGGGCGCAGCAGGCGCGAAAACTTCGCACTGTGCGAAAGCACGACGAGGGAATCCCAAGTGCTGGCTCGTAAGAGTCAGCTGTTTCTCTGTCTAAAAAACAGAGAGAGTAAGGGCTGGGTAAGACGGGTGCCAGCCGCCGCGGTAATACCTGCAGCTCAAGTGGTGGCCGCTATTATTGGGCCTAAAACGTCCGTAGCCGGTTCTATAAATGCCTGGGTAAATCGTACGGCTTAACCGTACGAATTCCGGGTAGACTGTTCAACTTGGGACCGGGAGAGGCTAGAGGTACTCCTGGGGTAGAGGTGAAATTCTGTAATCCTAGGGGGACCACCAGTGGCGAAGGCGTCTAGCTAGAACGGGTCTGACGGTGAGGGACGAAGCCCTGGGGAGCAAACGGGATTAGATACCCCGGTAGTCCAGGGTGTAAACGCTGCTCGCTTGATGTTAGTCGGGCTCCGAGCCCAACTAGTGTCGGAGAGAAGTTGTTAAGCGAGCTGCCTGGGGAGTACGGTCGCAAGACTGAAACTTAAAGGAATTGGCGGGGGAGCACCGCAACGGGTGGAGCGTGCGGTTTAATTGGATTCAACGCCGGAAAACTCACCGGGGGCGACGGTTATATGAAGGCCAGGCTGATGACCTTGCCTGATTTTCCGAGAGGTGGTGCATGGCCGTCGTCAGTTCGTACCGTGAGGCGTTCTGTTAAGTCAGACAACGAACGAGACCCTCATCTTTAGTTGCAACTGGTAAGTTCGCTTACTAGGCACACTAGAGAAACCGCTGGCGATAAGTCAGAGGAAGGCGAGGGCAACGGTAGGTCAGTATGCCCTGAATCCCCCGGGCTACACGCGCGCTACAAAGGCTAGGACAATGGGTTTCGACACCGAAAGGTGAAGGTAATCCCGAAACCTAGTCATAGTTCGGATTGAGGGTTGTAACTCACCCTCATGAAGTTGGAATCCGTAGTAATCGCGGATCAACATTCCGCGGTGAATATGCCCCTGCTCCTTGCACACACCGCCCGTCAAGCCATGCGAATTGGGTCTGAGTGAGGATGCAGCTAGTTGCTGCGTTCAAACTTAGGCTTAGTGAGCGGGGCTAAGTCGTAACAAGGTATCCGTAGGGGAACCTGCGGATGGATCACCTCCTACGATTAACATTGATGGGTGAATTAAACACTCGAATCACGTCGATCAAAAAGTATATTAAGGTTTATCGAATTTCCTCGGTCCTTACCCTTAACATATTATTGTAAGGGCCGGTAGATCAGCGGAAGATCGCCTGCTTTGCAAGCAGGAGGCCATGGGTTCAAATCCCATCCGGTCCATTCCGATTTTCCATTTCAAAAAAGTAAGAACACGCCATCTAGTTTGTTGGTAGATTGGATGGTAAGGACGTAGACCCAATCTTCGCAGATGCGGTTGATGATCGTCCCATTGCGAATTACATGCAATGGATTGCATACGCAACCTGGACGTAAATTGAGCCAGTGCTACGCCATTTGGTGGATTGCTCGGCTCGAGAGCTGATGAAGGTCGTGCCAAGCCGCGATATTACTCCGTGTAGGCGCAAGGAGCCTTTGATACGGAGATTACCGAATTGGACATCCTATCGCTTCGGCGATATTCGCGTCAGCGAAGAGGAACCTGCCGAATTGAAACATCTTAGTAGGCAGAGGAAAAGAAATCAATTGAGATTGGGTTATTAAAGGCGATCGAACACCCAACAGGGCAAACCGAATCCCTTAGTGACGAACTAAGGGAGATGTGGAGTTTGGACTCATTTACTCCCTAACTGGCAAACTCGAAGTCCTCTGGAAAGAGGTACCATAGAGGGTGATAGTCCTGTAGAGGTAAACCAGTGGGAGATTTTTGGGTATCCAGAGTAACGTGCGTTGGATATCGCGCGTGAATATGGGAGGCATAAACTTCCAACCCTAAATACTACTCGAGACCGATAGTGCAATAGTAGCGTGAGTGAACGTTGCAAAGTACCCCTAGCGGGAGGTGCAAAGAGCATGAAATCAAATGGTTACAGACTGATAAGGCATGAAAGCGACGAAGCTATCTTAGATAGTGGAGCAATGTCTTGTCGTTCGTTTTGAATAATGACCCAGGGAGTTCCTGGTGATGGCGAGGTTAAGGGCTTAAGGCCCGAAGCCGCAGCGAAAGCAAGTGTCCGCAGGCAACAAGGGACAAGGTGTGCTCGCCTGTAGTCATTACCACGAGACCCGAAGCCAGCCGATCTATGCGTGGCCAGGTTGAAGCCCCATGAAAGTGGGGTGGAGGACCGAACTCGTACTGATGTGCAAATCGTTGAGATGAGCTGCGTATAGGGGCAAAAGACCAATCTAGACTGGCAATAGCTGGTTCCCCCCGAGACTACCCGCAGGTAGATCTCTGTGGAGATGGAGTACACGGTAGAGCACTAATTGGGCGCTTAGGGGAAGAAATTCCTCGGTGCCTTGTTAAACTCCGAATGTGTATTCATCGTAGAATCAGGGTAGTGAGGGCATCTGGGGTAAACTTGATGTCCGAAAGGGAAACAACCCAGC
>DATMXJ010000179.1:0-4211 GCA_035561675.1 Thermoplasmatota archaeon | reverse complement strand
AAATGGGACATTACTATGCGTCAAAAAAACATCATGTTGATGCATCGTTACCATATTTTATTCCTCTTCCACCACCGTTTATCCTCGGGACTTTCGGGGCGTTAATCTCGACAAGGGAACCTATTCCAAACCGGAAGGCATTGCTCGATATTGGGATCGCAGGACCACTGTGTGGATTCCTTGTTGCTATTCCAATATCTTTGATAGGGTTCTTCTTAATGCAGCAACAACCACTTCCCATCCCATCGAACGGGGTAAATATCTCACTTGTCCCCCCGTTACTACTTCAATGGATGCAAAACCTTTTTTCCATGTCTGGGAACTATATTATTCATCCGACCCTGTTCGCAGGATGGGTTGGTATCTTCCTTACAGCGGTGAACCTCTTACCTGCAGGTCAACTGGACGGTGGACATGTTGCACGTGCGATATTAAAGGAGAAGCATAAATACATCAGCTGGGTAGTTATTTTTGTCCTGGCCGGATTGAGTTTTTTTTACACAGGATGGTTGATGTTCGCGATAATTATCTTGCTCTTCATTGGTACTCAGCATCAACCGCCTCTCAATGAGATAACACCGTTGGATTCGAGAAGGAAGCTCCTTGGTCTGATCATCCTTATTATCTTTATTCTCTCATTTGCACCTATCCCCTTTGCGGCAGGGTAAAGGACCTGTTTTTCTCCTTATTATCACCAACGATTGCATCGTAATGATTTAATACCTCATACTGAATCCTTATCTTGACGTGAACAGCATGAAAACATACATCCAGGTTATGTTCAACAGTGAAGGAGCCGCTCCATCTGAAATAAAAAACCAGTTATTGAACATGGGGTTTAAGGCGACAAAGGGAAACTATGATTTTGTGTTTGAATGGGGAAAGGAAAAAGCAGACATCAATGAGCTCATTTTTTTTGCTGATAAAGTCCATGCTACATTGAAGAATAGTAAGGTCCTCTTTAATATTGAAACAATCTAAGAACCTTATTTTTTTTCCTTTTGTTTGATTTTTCCAAGGGTTTTGCTTAATACACCCATGAGTGTATGATATTCCCATTTGGAGGGCATCGCACGTCCCATAATGCGTTTGAACATTATCTTTGTATGTTCTTTCTTATGTGGCTGGTATTCAATATCATCGAGTAGTTCGGCAAAGAATTCAAATAATTTTTGTTTTTCAAGTGATCCAATGACTCGGCGGCGTTCTGGGATTAATGCTTTCTTCAGATAGATAGAGTATAGAACGATCGTCACTGCATGGGAAAGGTTCAAAGACAGATAGGATTCGCTCGTTGGGATCTTCAGCATGATATCACAGCCAGCGATCTCCTCATTAAACAAACCATAATCCTCCCTTCCGAACACGAGCCCGACCTTTCCTTTCACATCGAAGATTTTTTCTGAAAAATCCTCAAGGAGCATAGGATTTCTCAGATGTCGTTTGTCTGTTTTTGATTCAATGGATGAGGTCGCAACAAGGTAATCGAGGTTCTCTATCGCATCTTCAAAGCATGAAAATGTTTTTGCGTCATCAAGGATTTTTGTCGCATGCATCGCACGAGCATAACAGACGTTATCCAACTCACAGGGGTTGACAAGATAGAGATGTTGGGCATCAAAATTCATCATCGCTCGAGCAACTGCACCGATATTACCGCTATTCTTTGGTTCAACAAGAACAACATAAAAAAAAGAGAGAGGTTTCTTCTCAGCCATGACAATGGGATCAGCGGATATTACATTCTTCTTCTTTGTCAGATAACATCTTCTGATATTTCGAAGGAAGATGTTTTACTGTGCTTTCAAGCTTGCTTCGTTTTTTAAGGATCTCTGAACGCTTATCGGTTTTCAACTCATCAAGTACATATTTCCGTTTTGTGATGTAGCTATAGAGATAATACACGCCAATTCCAAAGATAATTAACCCTGCGATGAGGATATAATCATTCCATACGCCAAGGACGAAGATGAAATGTAAGAGAGAATTCGCTGGTTCTCCAATACTGTTAAAAAATAAAAATATAGCACCCATGATGATAAAAACAATTCCAGGAATGATAGTTAGGATGCTTAACGCAAGGACATATTCTCGTAAAAACCCAGTTATTCTTCCAGCCATTTTTCTTTCACCTCAGTATGATTTTGCATATCTCATCCATGTCTTCGCAGGTAAGCCGCATACAGGACAGTGCTCTGAGCAACCTGCGTTTTCAATGGGCTCCCCTAATGTGTTCCCCTCTAAAACATTTTCTATTTCTAACGCACAGTCTTTATTGCCGCACCAGGGTAGGGCGACAATACCGGTTTTTTGTTTTGCTTCCTCTATTGTTAGTACGCAATGCATGTTTTCTTTGAGAAGCTTCTCAGCGTTTGCGTAGAGAGATTGTTCAAGGTCTTGTAGCTCGGTTTTGATTGTTTTTTCTGCGTCTTTGAGTGGGATTGATTTCTTCTTGCTACTATCTCTTCGTACGAGAGTCAGTTCGTTTTTTTCCACATCTTTTGGCCCAATTTCTATTCTCAACGGTACTCCTTTTAGCTCCCAGTCGTAGTATTTATTCCCTGGTGTTATTTCCCGATCGTCGATACTGGATCGGATGTGCTCTTCGAGTAATTTTTTGTGTAACGAACTGCTTGTTTCGAGGACAGCTTGCTCTTTTCCTTTAAATATAATAGGGATAATCACAACCTGGAGAGGTGCAACTTCGGGGGGCATGATGAGACCTTTATTGTCTCCATGAACACCGATGAGTGCGCCGAGTAATCGTTCGCTCATCCCATAGGTGGTTTGATGGCAGAATGCATGGGTTCCTTTCTCTGTTTCATAGGAGATTTCATAAGGTTTAGCAAAATTATCACGGTACTGATGAATGGACCCAATCTGTAATGTTCTTCCTGATGGCATCAGTACGTCAATGCTTATAGTATAATACGCTCCGGCGAATTTATCCCACTCTGGTCGTTTGCTAAAAACATAGGGGAGGCAGAGTTTGTCTAAGAGACGGTTTGCGATTTCTTTATCTTCTGTTATCTGTCGTTCTGCATCCTCAAAATCAACATGACACGTATGTGCCTCGAAGAAATGGATCTCTCGTACACGGATAAACGCTCGTGTCTGTTTCGTTTCGTATCGGAATGTATTGACGATTTGGAAGGTTTTTAACGGTAAATCGGTGTGGGAACGGATCCACAGTGCGAAGATCGGATACATGGCTGTTTCCGATGTTGGTCGGAGGAGCCATCGTTCTTCCAGTTGATTGAGACCAGCATGGGTGACCCAGAAGACCTCTTTTCCGAATCCTTCGATATGTTCTTCTTCTTTTTTGAAGAGCGATTCAGGGATTAATAGCGGGAAACACACTTCTTGATGGTTGGTTCGTATCATTTCATCCCTGATGAGTCGGTCAACATGGTTCATCAGTTTCCATCCATAGGGTCTCCAGATGTTCATTCCTTTAATCGGATAGCGTTTATCACATAAGTCAGCAAGTTCGACGATTTCGTTGTACCATTCGTTGAAATCGTCGCTTTTTTTTACTTTTGTCTCTGGCATAGCCTTTCCACTGTTTCAACCAAAAAGAGGTATCTTGTTTTTAAAGATACTGGTTTGATTCTATTGTCCTCTGCCTTCTTTTGCCTTTGCTCGTAGTTCCGTTGACCTGCATCGTCGGCATCGTTCAGCTTTTATTGCGTTGGATGCTCCACATTTCATGCAGATTTTCTTGTTTAATAATCGGCTTTCAGCTTCAGGGAATCGGGTCATCGGTTATCGCCTAGGTGTATCGAGAATAAACATATCATATTTAAATATGATGCCCTTCTCTCGTTGTTATAATGAATATGAGCCATCTTGTATGGTAGGTTGAACGATGAAACGACGGATACATCCCTTTCAGAGTCTGTTTTTTATCTTTTTTATCCTCTATATGATTTGGGTTTTTCTCCTGTTTCTCGCACCACTTGTTTTACCATCTGGGAGTGTTTCTGATCTTTCTGGTGTTGTGGGTTTCTCAGATAATGCTGCTGTCATTAATGATCTGCCGTTTCCCTGGAATGCTGTTTATACATTCGGTGATCTATTCTGTCATCAGAAAGCTGAACGTTCTTTGTTCTTAAATGGCAATGAAATGCCGTTTTGTACTCGGTGCACTGCTATTTGGCTTGGGTTGGCTTTTGGTCTTGGGTTTATGATCCTTTTTACAATAGAGTTAA
>DATMXJ010000178.1:0-12101 GCA_035561675.1 Thermoplasmatota archaeon | reverse complement strand
TTATTATCAAAGGCATCCAAGATGCTATTCATCTTGTTTACTCCTTGTAATATCCTGTTCTTACACTGTCGAAAAACGTATAAAGGGCATGAGAGATAGCTGAGCCCCGAACATCCTGAGGTGACCGGTATGGATGATTGGGTCGTTCTTCTGATTTTAGCCGGATTATTCCTGGCAGCATGGGCGTATGCGAAAGCCTGTGAGAGGCTATAGGGGGGATTTTAGATGCCAATAGACGTTATTATTTTAATTGTGGTTTGTGCGGTGCTATTCCTCTATCTTTTATATGCACTTCTTCAACCAGAAAAATTCTGAGGCGATCGTATGCGAAATGTTCTGAAAAAATATATTGGACCTGCAATCCTTTCTACCGTTATTTTTGCTGTTATTACTGGACTCGCCTACCCGGCATTTATCACCGGTGTTGCCCAGGTGGCATTTCCTCACCAAGCCAACGGCAGTATCATTGTTCATAATGAGACTATTATTGGGAGCGAACTTATTGGTCAGAATTTCACGCATGATAAATATTTCCATAGTCGTCCCAGTAATGCTGGTGCTGGTTACGATGCGATGTTTTCTGGCGGTAGTAATCTTGGTCCATCCAATCCGCTTTTACGTCAACGAATTCAAACAGAGATAAACGAAAGTCGCTTGGGTGGAGAGACAAACAAAGATGGTACTATCCCTATTGATGCGGTTACGACCAGCGGTAGTGGTTTGGATCCTCATATAACTCTCGCGAATGCCTTGGACCAGATCTCAAGAGTCGCAAAAGCTCGGAATATATCTGAGGAAACCCTCAGAGGTGTCGTCGCGCAGTACGTTGAAGGTCGAGATTTAGGGGTGTTTGGTGAACCACGGATCAATGTTCTCAAACTGAATCTCGCCTTAGATACTGGTAAGACTGTTCCAAGTGCCAATGTCTTTACCTTTGATCACGGGAATCCTCAATTCTTCGGCATCATTCAAGCAGTCGTCATTTTTGTTCTTCTCATCATTACATCATATTTTCTCGGGACGTTTCTTTATAATATCGTTACGGGGCGACCAACGAAAATAACAAAAAGATTTGAACGCGTAGAATCCTGGTTCTATCGTATGTTACACATCGATTCAAAAGAAGATATGAACTGGAAGACTTACGCCTTTTGTGTGCTTGCATTCAGCTTCATTTCCTTTCTATTCACGTACGCGATTTTACGGATACAAGGATCGCTTCCTCTCAATCCTCAAGGATTAACCAGTGTGAAACCTGATGTTGCCTTTAACACTGCAATGAGCTTTGGAACTAATACGAACTGGCAAGTGTATGCTGGCGAGCAGACCATGAGTTATCTGAGCCAGATGCTTGCGTTGACCTTCCAGAATTTTATGAGTGCAGCGGTTGGCATTGTTGTCGCTTTAGCGCTTATTCGTGCTATCACGAAACGAAAAAAAGGCAAAGGCCTAGGTAATTTCTGGGTCGATATGACAAAAATCGTCCTGTACGTAATTATACCTATCAGCATCGTCGCTGCTCTTTTCTTTGTCAGTCAAGGCGTGCCCCAGACATTCAATGGCCCTATTCATGCGACTACTATTGAAGGTGCCCAACAAGTTATTCCGGTTGGTCCTGTTGCGAGCCAGGAAGCAATTAAAGAATTCGGTACAAATGGAGGTGGTTTTTTTAATGCGAATAGTGCTCATCCCTTTGAGAATCCAACCCCCTTTTCTAATGTCATCCAGATATTCCTGCTGCTTTTACTACCATTGTCTATTTTAGTCATGTTCGGACGTATGGCACGTCAATTGAAACAAGGTGTATTACTTTTTATTGTCGTCCTAATTTTTCTTATCGCTGCGGTAACGGTGACCACTTTTGAGGAGCAAATGGGAAATCGCTCGCTGAATACGTTAGGAGTTGATCAGTCACCGAGTGGTCTTCAAGCAGGGGGAAACATGGAGGGAAAAGAGGTTCGTTTTGGTACTTATGGCTCTACCATGTTTGCGATCGCTACGACATCAACAGCATGCGGTGCTGTCAACAGCATGCATGATTCATATACACCACTTGGAGGAATGATCCCTCTGGTTTTAATCCTCTTAGGTGAAGTAGTTCCTGGGGGGGTTGGAGCTGGTTTCTTCTGTCTGTTCATGTACGTGCTCATTACCATATTTATCGCTGGTCTTATGGTCGGGCGTATTCCAAACTATTTAGGGAAGAAAATCATATCTTTCGACATAAAGATGACGGTACTCATTCTTATTTCCATTGAGACAACCATTCTTGTTTTTGCTGCGTTATCTGTCGTAACCCCCGATGGTTTGTCATCGATCACAAACCCAGGGCCTCATGGGCTCAGCCAGATCCTCTACGCATTTGGGAGTGGTGTTGGAAATAACGGGAGTGCGTTCGCAGGTCTTAATGCTGCGTCGTTTTGGTTCATCATCATGATGGCTCTTGCGATGTTCATCGGGAGGTTTTTCATCATCGTTCCAATGCTTGCCATCGCAGGGAGTTTCGCGGAGAAGTACATTTATCCACCAACAGCAGGGACTCTGCCGACCGATAACGCCACCTTCGGGGCATTTCTCATCGGGGTCATCATCATTGTTGCAGGCTTATCCTTCCTCCCTATTTTAGTTCTTGGTCCGATTCTTGAGCATCTCTTATTATTCGGCGGAAAGCTTTTCTTATGTGGGGGTTTATTTATTTGATAAAAAACGGAAGCAACGATAGACATACGATGACGCAAGATCAAAAAGAAATCCGCAGAGCAGCTCGTACAAGACCTCTTCTTGATAAAAAAATAATCTCCTTCTCCTTGAAACAATCAATTCTACGATTGAATCCACGAATTCAATTACACAATCCGGTCATGTTTGTCGTTGAAGTCGGTGCAATCCTTGTTTCGTTGGTGTCCTTGTTTAATCTCAGTACTGGCCATGTTTTTTTATTTCCTATCCAGATAGCTATCTGGTTGTGGTTTACGGTAATATTTGCGAATGTTGCAGAAGCGATGGCTGAGGGGCGAGGAAAGGCTCAAGCGGAAAGCTTACGACAAACGAAAGTAGATACTCAAGCAAAACTCATTAATAAAAACGGGGAAATCCGAGTCGTGAACGCAACAGATCTTCGCAAAGGAGATATTGTACTAGTTACCGCGGGGGATATCATCCCGGCTGACGGCACAGTAGACGAAGGTGTCGCAAGTGTTGATGAAAGTGCCATTACCGGTGAAAGTGCTCCAGTGATACGAGAAAGCGGTGGCGATAAAAGCGGGGTGACTGGTGGTACACGCGTTCTCAGCGATAGTATCCGGGTCAAAGTCTCCGTTGATCCTGGTGAATCATTCATGGATCGCATGGTCGATTTGGTTGAAAGTGCTGAGCGACAAAAAACTCCTAATGAAATTGCTCTGACTATTCTCATTTTAGGACTTACCCTTCTGTATATGGTTGTTGTCGTTACTCTTGTCGCGTTCGCATCATACACAGAAACAGATGTAAGTACCGTCGTTCTTATCTCGCTTCTTGTTTGTCTAATTCCAACAACAATAGGGGCACTTCTTAGTGCTATTGGTATTGCGGGGATGGATCGTTTACTTGCCAGAAATGTCGTAGCAAAAAGTGGGCGTGCCGTTGAGGCAGCTGGGGATATCGATGTAATCCTTCTTGATAAAACAGGAACAATTACCCTGGGAAACAGACAAGCAGTTGAGTTCATCCCTGCGCCAGGAGTTAGTAATGCAGAGATTCGGGATATGTGTGTATTGAGCTCTCTTTCAGATTTCACCCCTGAAGGCCGGAGTATCGTTGAATTAACTCTTGCTCAGGGAGCTTCACAGAAGGAAGCACTGAGCGGGGTACCTATTGATTTCAGTGCAGATACACGAATGAGTGGAATTGACCTCCCTGATAGGAAGATTCGCAAAGGTGCACCTGAGGCAGTGACGAAATATATTGATAGCTTAGGTGGTTCGGTACCAATAGAGGTCAATGAGGCGGTCATACGTATCTCCCGGGAAGGCGGTACTCCTCTTATGGTCTCAGACAATGAACGTATTGTTGGAGTCATCCATCTGAAGGATATCGTAAAACCTGGGATCGCAGATCGATTGCGTATTCTGAAACGAGTTGGAATTCGGACCGTCATGATTACAGGTGATAATCCCATTACCGCAAAAACCATTGCGGATGAAGCAGGTGTCGATGAGTTTATCGCTGAAGCAAAACCAGAAGATAAACTCGGGTACATACGTAAGGAACAAGCGAAAGGTCAGTTGGTGGCAATGATTGGTGATGGAACCAATGATGCTCCAGCTCTTGCTCAAGCGGATGTAGGGCTTGCGATGAATAGCGGAACCGATGCAGCGAGAGAGGCTGGTAACATGGTGGATCTTGATTCTTCACCAACCAAGCTTATTGATGTTATTGAAACCGGTAAACAACTCCTTGTGACTCGAGGCGCTTTGACGACATTTAGTATCGCGAATGATGTATCGAAATATTTTGCTATCATCCCGGCGATGTTCCCTGAGTTACCAATTTTTCATGCCATGAATATTATGCGTCTCCACAGCCCTGAAAGCGCGGTGCTTAGTGCGGTTATTTTTAATGCTATTATCATCATCCTGCTTATCCCTCTTGCATTGAAAGGTGTGGCATATCGTCCAGCAGGAGCATCTAGTATCCTTCGACGAAACTCTTTAATCTATGGAGTTGGTGGAATGATCGTCCCATTTATCGGGATTAAATTAATTGATATTCTGATTACTACTATCGGATTAGCATGAGAGAGAATCGATTCAAACATATGATTAATATAGTGTTGAATGACTATATATTTCAAGACCTATCGAGCAATCCATTATGCGTGAAATAAAAAAAGACATACGTCCTCGTCCTGAGTCATTTCTCGACCTTATTCGGCGGGAAGGACGAGGAAATCTTAAAATATTCCTCGGTTTCGCACCAGGTGTCGGTAAAACCTATCGGATGCTCCAGGAGGCGCACCAATTAAAGCAGAAAGGCGTTGATGTTGTCGTCGGTATCGTTGACACCCACGGCCGAGATGAAACGGAAAATCTCCTCGAAGGCCTCGAACAAATCCCACAACGAAAAATTAACTACAAAGGGCATGATCTCTTCGATATGGACATGGATGCAGTTCTTATGCGTCTCCCTGAGTTAGCTCTGATCGATGAACTCGCACATACGAATGCGCCCGGTGGTCATAATGCGAAACGATGGCAGGATGTCGAAGAATGTCTGGCGATGGGTATCAACGTGATGACTACTATGAATGTCCAGCACATTGACAGTCTTAACGATGACATTGCGCGGACAACGAAAGTACGAGTGACTGAGACGGTTCCTGATAGATTCCTTGATACACTCGCTGACGAGATCGTTGATGTGGATCTCCCTGTCGATGAGCTTTTGAATAGACTTGAAGAAGGTAAGATTTACCCAAGAGATAGGATTGCAACGGCGCTTCATAATTTTTTCCAGTTACGGAAGCTCACCTCGCTTCGCGAACTCTCTTTGCGTGAAGTAGCAAAAAGTGTTGGTGCAAAAGCCGCAAAAAGAGACGCAACTCTGTCTGAAGATTCTCGTGGTGAGGTTCTAAAAGAACGTATATTAGTGGCGATTAGTTCGAATTCTAAAAATGCATGCTTGTTAATTCGGAAAGGTGCACGATTAGCAGGAGAGCTTAATACTGATTGGGATGTGGTTTCTGTCGAGTCTTCGAAGGATAATGAAAGGACACGAACGATTGAGGAATCACAACGTCTGAATGATAATATGGATCTTGCCAGGTCACTTGGAGCAAAAGCTGTAAGACTCAAAGGTGAAATTGTACCGCATACAATCCTTGATTATGCACGGGAAAATAGAATCGGAAAGATTGTTGTGGGGAAAACATGGCATCCTTGGTTTAAGCGATTATTCAAAGACGATATCATGGATCACATCCTAAGAGAATCGGGATCAATAGATGTTTATGTTGTGACTTTTGAGAATCCTAAGAAGTTTCATTTGCGAACATAATTAAAAGTTAATGCACCTTTTTTTAGTTTTACCAGAAATGAGAATTAAGCGTATCGTTCAATTATTGTTACGTTTACACATCGCACTATGTAATTATTCAGTCGCAAATTATTTTTTTCTAATAAAAAAGAATCAATGCCCCCGTAACCAAAACAACGGGAATAAAATTTATTTCCATCTGGATTTAATACCCCGGAGATCTGCTCCGATTGGGATAGGCGATGCGAGTCGTTTTACTTCACTTAGGGATATTCGATTCCCAGTTTCTTTTTTTGGCTTGTTCATAGAATCGTTTCGCAGTTGAAAAGATGTTTAATAGTACGATTATTGCCCATATCATCCCAGAGATTAATGACAGATATACTAGATGAAAAAGAAGAAACATCATAACCGTTGTAGCTCCAAAGAGGTAGAAAATTACTAACAAATAGAAAAACGGGCGTATCTTTAATGTCATCGGTGGAATATTCTTGATATAATGGAACGGCATCTCAAGATTATCTATTAACACAAAAAGAGAAAAATAGAAAAGAATCGTTAGAAATAGAAGGGTTGCTTGTGCAATTGTCTCTGAAGGATTTTTAAGAGCGGTCAGGAGGATTGTGATGGAGGTAAACAAAAAGCCACAGAATAGTGATAATACGTGTGCGATAGTTTTGTTGTGCTCGAAATACGAGAAATATACATCTTCATTTTTAGGCATTTCAACTCCTTCCAATTAATTCTTTTTTTACCCTATGCATAATATTGATATATGATGGATATCATTAACAATTTATGAATACATTGGTGAGTAGAATTGGGTTCTGGTCAGCCATATTAGTGACTATTTTTTTAGCAATATCCGGTGTCACTTCCAGTGCTTCCATTTACCTTATATCGAACATTTCAGGGTTTATTTTGACCTCGATATTTTTAATTGTCATTCTATGTATTTACTCTATTGCTCCTGAAGATAAGAAAATATTAGGGCACATCGGGCTTTCGTTTGCAATCATCTACGCGACGATGATCAGCGTGAATTATTTCATTCAATTGACATTTGTTCAATTTGGTGCTTTTAACGCCGATGTATTTTCGATAAAGAACCCTCAATCAATGATGATGACCATTGAAGTGTTGGGATATTTCTTTATGGGGCTTTCTACGCTTTTTATTGCTCCGATTTTTCAATCAGGAAAGTTGGAGAAGGCGATTCGATTGCTTTTTGTTTTCAATGGTGTCTTGGGCATAGGAGGGGCTATCGGTTTTGCGTTGAATCTGGACTGGCGTATTTTGATCGGTGGTCTTCTTGTTTGGACGATTGTGATGCCGATTACCACTGCCCTGCTTGCGTATTGGTTCAAAAGAGGGAAATCCAGTGCGCCTCGATAGAATACTATGCATCACTCACTTCTTAAGGGAAGACTGGATCGTCTGAGCAAGCTCATCAAGCTTTTTTTCATATCCTGCTTCAAGGGGTCCTTTGATTGCCATAACCTTGAGTTTTAATCCCTCAGATAACTTGGAGATATTCTTTGTCCTAAGAATTTCCTCCATTTGTTCAAGACCTTTGTCCTGACTGGAAGATGGATTAAGACATGTATTGACGAGGATATACTGTGCAGATGAGTTTTTTATCTCTGTTTTTTCTAAAAATTTTCTCATTGATCGGACGATTTTCCCAAATGCATTAGGTGCGCTAAAAATATAAAGATCCGATTCAGGAGGGGATTGTGGCTTGACTTCGTGGACTGACATGAGTTGCACAGAATACCCTTTTTTGCTTAAGAGATTCTCTAGATACGTCATCGCTTCTTTTCCATTACCATATTTTGATTCATAGATAATACTAATGTTCATTTTCGCTCACAATAACTTGAATCATTTTTTGTTATTTAAGAATACGTAAGGTATAAGATTTGATACGAAGTGATGAGAGAGGCATTGGAAGAAAGATCAAAGGGATAGGCCAATTATGGACATCATCATTACTTTTTCTCATCTGCGACGTCCACGGTCACATAAACCCTAATCTTCCTTTCTTTGAACATCATCGTTATAAGGAAGATGCCCACCCTGACTACGAGCCAGATGAGTAGCGCAGCTGCTCCTACGAAAAATGCTGAACCGTAGATCCCTTCCGAGGAGATGATATCAGCGGATATCAACCCAAAAATCGACACGATGGTTGTTCCGACGGTCAGTACTATTGGAGGGACCATCATATGATACATTCCTTTCCGCTCATTTTCCAAATCTAGGTAGGTTTTCAGCATCTCCCCGAAGCGGATTCTTTCGTTACGGTACGCGTCCAAATTCGCCTGGTCATACTCTATGTCTTCGGGATTTTTATCAGATTTAAGGTCTTCTTCGTGGGTTTTGAAAGCTTGTGAAAAAAGCCAATCCATTCTCCTCGTTATTTCATCGAAGTCGAAACCAGCAAATACCCAGCAGAGCCCATCCTTCGAGTACGACAGGATCGCGCTCTGGACATCCCTGATCTGCTCGCGAATATGCTGGATTCTGAACGTGATGACAAGGCCAATGAGCCCAAGTAACGAGACAAGGGCACCTATCGAACTGCCAAAGAACCAATGAAGCTTCTCTACCGAGGGGTTTAGTTCTCTTAAAAATAAAAGCGCGATAATAAACCCGAATGAAAAAGGCAAGACCAGCTCAAGAGCCGTCTGAATTCCATGGCTCGCTTCATCCCTGTTCATGGTCTCGTTACGTCTATAGCATAACCTGTTATTTATATGTTCGCAACATTGCAGGTCGTATACAAAAGCATAGACTGTCTGATGATAGTCGAAAATGACGTAATATACATCAGTGTTCGCCACTACTTGAGGAGGGTTAGTGATCCTCGACTCTCTTTTTATCTCTGGGGGCATACAACGAATATTTATATATGAAGCTTGCATAATATGGGAATCGGGGATACTATGAACAGTAGCAGAAAAATAACAGGTATTTTTGTGTGTCTATTGATGATTACGGTCGCTTACCCTAGTATCGGGGCAGGCAGTCCTTTCGGTGGACTCTTCGATGATTTGACTCCTCATCATACGTTGGTACGAGTGACGACTGGCTCTGGTGTACCAGTGCTTCCTAAAAATATCGAGATAGCAAGCGACAACCCTGGGGCTTGGGTTGATGTGATTATTCCGTCAGATAGGCTGCATGAATTTTCAGAGATGAATGTACCCTACTCGATCATCATAGAGGATCTGGAAGCCTATGATACCATGATGGCGGGTTCGTATCATACACTTGCTCAGATTCAGACGATCTTACAAGGGATTGCCGCTAATTACTCTGACATCGCCACCCTGTATAGTATTGGGACGACGTACGAGGGTCGCAGCATCTGGTGTCTGGAGATATCTGATCACCCTGGTGTCGATGAAGGGGAACCTGGGGTGTTCTACATGGGTGTACACCATGCCCGTGAATGGCCTGGTGCTGAAATCTGTCTGCACATTGCCAATAATCTAACGTCTCTTTATGGTGTCGATTCGACTATCACTGACTTGGTGGACAACCGAAGGATATGGATCGTCCCTGTGACGAACCCTGATGGATACTACTATTGTCACGATCAAGGAAACGATTGGCGGAAGAACCGGGATTACTTCCCGCAGTATGGCAGCTATGGTGTTGATACAAATCGGAATTACAATGGCTCCTGTGACGGCAACATTTTAGGCTCCTGGGGGTCGATTCCCTCTTGGGCGAATTCTCATGATTCTAATAATGAATGCTACGGTGGCCCAGGACCTACCTCTGAGGCTGAGAATCAGGCGGTCGCCAGTATCTTTTTGGAAAACAATATCAGTGCTACCATAACCTACCATACATACGGCGAGACGGTCATGTGGCCCTGGGGATACACCGGTAGTCAGACTCCTGACAATACGTATCTATCCTCGGTCGGTCAACAGATTGCGCAACGAATAAACATTCAAAGCGGACCAGGAACCTATGACCCCCATCAAAGCTACGGACTATACGCAACCGTCGGGGACACGATTGATTACGCCTATGGGTACAGCCATTTTGTTCAGGGAAGAGCAACCTTTGCGTACTGTATTGAAACCTGCAACGAGTTCCACCCGGCTTCAAGTTATCTCAACCAGATCTGTAAAGAGAACTGCGACGGAGCAATCTACCTCCTTCAAGAAGCGCAGAACATCCGGGATACGGTGGTACCACGCGTCATCCCACCAGTCATTTCGACCATGCAAAACGATACCGATGGAAACTACCGCGTCTCCTGGACGCTACAGAACCCGAATGCCAATCCTGATTATTTTCAACTGAGCGAAATGAAGAACCTCTCCCTAGCCACCGATGATGCTGAATCTGGATCTGCTTTCTGGAAACTTGAAGGGTTCACTCTTTCACCTTCACGGTATCACTCAGGGGCTCAGAGCTTCAAATCTCGCACGGGGGAATACGATGTCTCTTCAATGACCACCCGGACACCTGTTCCCATCACCACTGGAATGACCCTTTCGTTCTGGTGCTGGTATGCTATACAACAAAATTATGATTATGCCTATGTTGAGGTAAGCGAGAACGGACGGAATTACCATCTGCTTGATTCCCTGACAGGATCATCTGGAAATTGGATCCATAAGGAATACAGTGTAGATAATTTCACAGGAAAATCCCTCTTCATACGGTTCCGCTACGCAACAGACGGATATGGACATCAAGAAGGATTCTATGTCGACGATATATCACCGATGGGAATCTTTGGATCAACTTCGATACTTTCAAGCACCATTACCAATACCTATTACGATATCATCGATAAGCCGCTTGGGACGTACTACTACAGTGTCAGAGGCCATAACACCGTGAGAGGATGGTGCGACAACAGCACCCTGCGGATAATCAACGTCACCCACGGGGGTGGCTCGACCAATCCCGCACTCATCCTTGGGAATTTCACCGCAAGCCCCGGGAAAATCTCCATGACCGTGAAGAACATCGGGGACGCGAACGCGACAAGCGTGAGTGTGACCCTCCGAGTCACTGGTGGGCTCTTCGGTCGAATCAACGCAGAAACAACAAAAATCCTAAGGATCGGAATAGGTGAAGAAAAAACTGTGACAACCGACGGTTTCATCGTGGGTCTTGGGAAAATAACGCTTTCTGCGTCAGCGAACTGCATCGAGGCGGTTCCCCCGCAAGTGACGAAAAACGCGACAGGGAAAATCCTGCTGTTCTTCATCTACGGGATCCAGAATTAACGCAAGGGAAAGGATTTGAACTTTTTTTTTCATTTCTTAGTAAATTATAAGTTATTCACTGATATTATAATGGATCGGTTTATGAAGTATTATGTTTATGTCATCAGGCTATCTGATGCGGTTTTGAAATCACGTAAGTTTAGGCGTCGTAATCCAGATATGATTCCTGGTTTTCCTTGTTTTTATGTTGGTCAGAGTTGTCATTTTCCTGAGACTCGTTTCTGGCAACATAAAAAAGGGTACAAGGGTAACCGCTTCGTTAAGGAATTTGGTTTGGGTCTTTGTCCTCGGTTATATGAGCGTTTCAATCCGATAGGGACACGTAAAGAAGCAGAGATTATTGAAGCAAAGCTTACTGAGAGTTTAAGGATTAAGGGTCATGGTGTCTGGTCTAATTGAAATTGATATGTAAAATAAAATAACGTCATTTAAAAATGTTATGCTCCCATTGGGAACCAAGCGTCAATGTACGAGTAAAATATTGGAAATATAAAAATCCTATTTTTTTGTTCTTATATTTTTATTCATCACTGTGTAAAAGTAATAATCAACTGCTTCATCTGGTGAAATGTCAAGTTCTTTTGCCTTTCGCCTCATAGATGCAGCCATTGCGCTCCCTAGCATTGAAGAAGATTCTCCAACAGTAAGAGTGCTAAATTTTTCTTTTAGTTCTACTGCAAATAACGAAAGCTCCTTTCCATTTGTTGTATCTAGCCAACTATACGTCTCCATTTTTATCTATTCTCCCTCAAACTTCACAATGCTGAAAATTTTTTCTCCCTTGATTTTTTCTCTGCCTTTTAAATCTGGTAACTCCACGAC
>DATMXJ010000177.1:0-6946 GCA_035561675.1 Thermoplasmatota archaeon | reverse complement strand
CCATTGAGCCAAACGTAAAATCAGAAGCTTCTCCTATACCCAAGGCACCACTGGTCATCTCACCATCACGACCGACATCGTTACATACAACAGCTTTAGAACCATGGAACGAGAACCAAATAGATGACCTCCTAAATAAATCATTAGAATCACTTCTGATGGAACAAAATATCGATACCATGATTAATGAATTTTTCATAAATTTAAAATAAAGGAACTCTGTTCATAGAAAGGAGCAGGTGAATGAGCGAAGGAGATCAAAACCAAGGAGAGAAAATTCTTGAAGACAATGAGGTTGGTAGTGAATTATCAATCCTAGCCGAACAAAATATTCTACCTCAAAAAATCGCACTACGAATCGCCGAAAAACTAAAAGAAAAAAACATCAGAATTACGAAGAATCAACTCTATCGGTTAACGGATAAAATTCAAAGCATCTTAATCAATTACAAAGCATCTGTACCAAACCAACCAGAACAACCAAAGAAAGTGGAAACAGAATTACTGAATAACACCATCATTCAAACCACCGATATGAAAAGGCTAGTTGAAGCGGTGGAGCAATTGAACCAACGCATTAAGGTAATCGAAGAACATCGAATCGATGGAGTGAAAGGGGCAAGTGGCACACTTGTGAAAACTAAGGACATAAAAACCTTCGAATCAACAGATATTCTTGAAGGTAACATTCAACCATTGGAACATATACCCAGTGACCCGGAAAGCATTGTTGTTACCATGAAATGGTTACAGTACCTTGTTGACAAAACAGGGAAAAGCAATCTTCCCGACACCCTGGGATATTATGTGGATATCGGCTGGATTACTGAAGATGTTCGATTAGATTTGATAAATTATTCAAAGGGGATAACAGAAGAACCAGCACAAACAGACACCCGTCCACCACAGTTACCCACAAAAGATCATCTCCAATCATTACTGTTCATCCAGAAACTCAAAGGATTACAGCTGGACGACCGGTTCCTCAATAAAATAGAGCGAGATATGGAAAAAATAGTCAAAAGCCTTGAGGGGTATCCACTAAAATAACAAGCCGACAAAAAAGAAACTTTATTATCAGTATATCATATTACATATCGGTTATTTGATTCGATGGATGCACATCCATAGAACTCACTTAGAGGGTATAAAAGATGGGGTTCTCAGTGATAGCAGCTGCTGCTATCTTAGGATTGACGTTATTCATGGCTGTTGAGATCATAGCAAGCGATCTTCTTCCAACCATCGAGGATATGAACAAGTCCTATGATGAGTTGAAAGAGAGACATCAGAATCAACTCCAATCCGATATAAACATTACCATGGTCCTACGTTCAGCTAATGGGTCGAACTATGATTACAACATCTCAGTGAAAAATACTGGAAGTGCCACCCTCTTTACAAATGATTTTGAAATTTTGATTAACGGATCCGAGTATCAATTCACCTGTCCTCGTGAGAACCTCTATCCAGAAAACACCGTATATTTCCATATAAAGAATGTGGCAGGTGCTGGGACGCAACGATTGAAAGTAATCACAAATAATGGTATAGCTGATTACTATACCTATACAATATGAGGGAAAAATAGATGGGATTTAGTCTAACCGGGACGCATGTGATTTTCTTCGTCGCAGCAGTCATCGTCGCTGGGATGGTGTCTGGTGTGTTTATAGCGGTCACCATGAACGTCTCCACAAGTCTTTCAAATCGTGGAGACCGAGTATCTGAAAAACTCAACACTGACTTTGATATCATCAACGATCCAAATATCATCCCGATGACAGGGTTATATTACATCTTTTATCTGAAAAATATCGGTGGTGTGAGACTGACTACTTCAAATCAGACGTTCCAGGTCTTTATCGACGGGGAACTCATCGGAATTACCCAATATTATTTTGAGAATTCATCGATTCCTATCGATGGAGTAACATCCCTTTATGTGAACACCACCATTACAGGTGGTGACCATACACTACGGATTGTAGGACCGCAAGCTGTTGATAAAGAATTTGCTTTTATGAAATAAAAAAAAAAGGTATGAGGAACTATGGAAGGAGTAAAATCCATTATTCTAGAACGAAAAGGGGAAAAAGATGGATTTGCCGAACGATTCGGGAAAGTAATCCCCAATGGTTCCTTAATCTTTATCGAAGGAAAAGAAGGAACCGGCAAAAGTATTTTCTGCCAACGGTTTTGTTACAGTCTCTTGAAAAATAATTGTTCTTGTTCGTATGTATCGACACAATTCACCATCAAGAGTTTCTTACGACAAACGGCATCAGTTGGTTATGATGTTCGAAAATTTCTCATGGCTGGGAAATTATTATTCATCTCAACTGAGGTAACCCTTGCTGAAACCCTTCCTCGGAAGACATTCCTTGAGGGGTTAATCACAGGGAGAAAACTTTTCGATCCTGAAATCATTTTCATCGATTCGCTCTCCACTCTGTTAAAAGATAGTGTAAACAAAGAAAACTTAACTGACCTGACCAGTTTTTTCAATCGATTAACAGGGTCAGGAAAAATTATCTTCATTACTGCGAATCCCAATGAATGGCCTGAAGAGATTCATAACACTTTCCGGATGATTACCACTATTCATTTCCGGACGTCTCGGGAGACCGCACCAGGCATCGGAATTGTCTATAACATGTATCTTGAGAAATTTAACGGCGCTCGATATAAGTACGACCCGGTCACTCGGTTTTCGGTCCGACCCGGAGTAGGACTGACCATTGAATCAAGTGGTGTCGCGTTTTAAGGAGTGATGGGTATGACAAAGATGGAGAAAAAAGAGGAAGAAAAAATAATCAAAGAGAACCCTCACCTCCAGACGTACCTCGACGAGTTACGAAAAAAAATAGAAAGACCGATTTTTTATAGCAAATTACCACGCGATTTAAAGGAGGAAAAATACCCAAACATCATCTATCCGACGAAAGGATCAGTCTTCATTCATATATTCCGGACCAAGGATATGGAAGGAAAGGAATATCATGCGATAGAACCAAGTCTAAACGAGAAAGGAAAAATAAAACGCGACCAAATACTTGATTTGATCTATGAGAAAGCGCCATTCTGGAAGGCAGTAAAAACCGACGATGAAATCAAAGAAGCAATCCGAACTTTACTGGACAAGCTTACAGTTATTGACGAGCGATCAACCGGAAATGTGAAAGGGAGTGGAGGGAAACTTCGTGTGACCTCCGAAGAAAAAAAGAGTATCGAATACGATATCACAAAAAATATCATCGGCGGTGGTCCGCTTGAGCCGTTCATGCGAGACCCCTATCTTGAGGACATCCACATTATCACAGGGGAAAATGTCCATCTCATCCATAAAGTCTTCGAGATGATAAAAACAAACATTTTCATCGATAAAGCCTGGGCGAATACGTTTTCTCAAGAATTCAGCGAGAAAATCGGTAGCCCAGTCAGCGAAGGTCAACCAATCGCCGATGGGACACTCCCTGATGGAAGCCGGGTCAATATCATCCATAGCAAAGATGTGAGTCTGAAAGGGCCAACCATGACCATTCGAAAATTCAGTGAGACACCCATCAGTGTCACCCAGCTGATGAACTGGGGAACGTTTGATGCAGGTGTCGCAGCGTATCTCTGGTTATGTCTTCAGTACGGGCGGAGTCTGTTTGTGTGTGGTGAAACCGCTTCTGGTAAAACCACGACTGCGAATGCGATTATCCCATTTATCCCCCCGGAGAAGAAGATTTTCTCTGTTGAAAACACCCCTGAAGTCCAAGTTCCTCATGCAGTATGGCAGCAATTGCTTACGAAATCCACAGGACCTAAAGAAGGACATATCGAACTAGAAGATCTCCTTCGTGCTGGTCTTCGATCTAGACCAGATTATATCATTCCAGGAGAAACCAGAGGGATCGAGGGACGTGTTGTGTTCCAAGCGATGCAAACCGGTCATCCAGTGATTACCACGTTTCATGCAGGAAGTGTTACGAAGGTCATCCAGCGGTTTACTGGTCATCCGATTAACATTCCAAAACCATTCATGGACAACCTGGACGTGGTGCTAATCCAGATGGCGGTTGAACGAAAAGGAAAACGCATTCGACGGGTGTTATCTGTCGATGAGGTAGAAGGATACAACAAAGAAGTTGATGGGATTATGTCGCGGAAAGCCTTTGAATGGAATGCAGTAGATGACACCCATTCGTTCAAAGCGAACAGAAACAGCTACATATTAGAATCAAGAATCGCAAAAATGGCTGGATTAACCGACCCGATGAAAATCTATGAAGAATTTGATCGGAGGAAACACATCCTCGAACGCATGCTTGAGGAGAAAATCTTTGATTATTATGAAGTCGTCCAATTCATTTGGACGTTTTACAGAGAAGGAGAAAAAGCATTACCGATATCAATCTAAAATATTTGATAAAAAAAGGCAGAGAATGGGGACGGAATGAAAGAAATTAGCAGAGAACTAAGGTGAACAAAACATGGATGAAATGCAAAAAGAAGAAGTGGCACAACTTCTTGCTGAAAATCAACACCTAAAAGAGTATCTAGAGTCCATAAAACAAAAGATGGCAAACCCCATTTTTTATAGTAAAATCCCTCGGGAGATAAGAAATGAATCATACCCTAATTTTATCTACCCAACCAAAGGGGTTGTCTTTATCCATATCTACCGAACACAGGATATGGATGAGCTCGAATACCATGTCATCGAACCAACAGTAAACGATGTGCTAAAAGAAAAACTCGATATCATCCTTAAATTGATCGTAAAGAAAGCCCCTGAAAAAAAAAGTGTCATTACTGATGATGAGTTACGAGAGGTGTTAAAAGAGCTTATCGATGAAATCACCGTGATTAATGAGAGATCAGAAAAACTTGACGTTTCCAAAAAGAAAGGAAAAGTATCGACACCTGAGAAGGTAAAGGTCACCTCCTATCAAAAGAGCGTGCTACAATACTATATCATCAAAACACTTGTGGGTGGTGGTCCTCTTGAGGCGTTCATGAGGGACCCCTATCTCGAGGATATCCATTTCGTCGCTAACGAGAAGATCCACCTGATCCATAAAGTATTTGGAATGATCAAAACAAATGTGGTGGTCAGCGAGAAAGAAGCACCAGTGTTTGCCAAGGCGATTAGTGAAAAAATGGGTGCACCAGTCAGTGAAGGTCGACCGATTGTCGATGGTGTCCTACCAGATGGAAGCAGAGGGAACATCATCTACAGCTCAGCGGTAAGCATCAAAGGACCAAGCATGACGATCCGACGGTTCACTGAAACACCCATCAGCGTCACACAGTTAATCAAATGGGGCACTCTTAGCTCAAGTATCGCGGCGTACCTCTGGTTATGCCTGCAGTACGGACGTAGTTTCTTCATCTGCGGTGGGACCGCCTGTGGAAAAACAACCACCATGAATTCGATTATTCCATTCATTCCTCCTCAAAAAAAGATCTACACCGCTGAAGGGACTCCTGAGCTTCAGGTGCCGCACACTGTCTGGCAACGACTCTTGACCAAGACAACTGGACCAAAAGAAGGTCAGGTAGACCTCTTTGACCTTTTAAAGGCTGCTTTACGGTCACGCCCTGACTATATCATCCCTGGAGAGGTAAGAGGCGCTGAAGGGAACATCGTGTTCCAGGCGATGCAAACAGGGCATCCATGCATGACCACGTTTCATGCAGGGAGTATTACTCAGGTTATCCAGCGGTTTACCGGGGATCCGATTAATGTCCCAAAAACGTTCATGGACAACCTTGATTTCGTAGTGATACAACTTGCGATAGAACGGAATGGAAAGATGATTCGGAGATGCACTGCGATTGATGAAATCGAAGGATACAACAGGGAGGTCGACGGAATCATGTCCCGTACCGCTTTTACCTGGAAAGCTGACGAGGACGTCCATGACTTTAAAGCAAATAGGAATAGCTTTATCCTCGAAGAGAAGATAGCGAAAAACGCAGGGTATTCTGATACTGCGAAGATCTATGACGAGCATGAGCGACGCAAACACATCCTGGATCGTTTGGTCGAAGAAGACATCATGGATTATTATGAGGTCGTCCAGTGTATCTGGGGGTTTTATAGGGAAGGCGAGAAAGGGATACCGATCTCTGTGTGAGGAAGAATGGCAAAAAAGCAAAACAAAACAGACAATGAACGAAAAGAGAAAAAAGATTCATTAAAAGAAATTAAAATCGCGTATCGCAGTCTTGATGACCGCAAGAAATTCATCAGATCCATCTTCATACCCTTGATCTTCCTTGGCGTATTGGTGATGTGTTTACCGTTTCTCCTCCAACTGCTCATAACAAGTCAGTTACAGTACAATCCCATAACGTTTATTTTCGCTGGGACAATACCAATTATTCTAGGGGTTTTCTACCCATATATCAGCTGGAAGAACAGGGAATCTGACATCAACGGGAAAATGCATTTTTTCATCACTCATATACGGGTGTTAGCGATTTCAGATCTGAGCTTAAAGGATATCGTCAATGTCATTGGTGGAAATAAAGCGTATAAAAGCCTTGGGGAGGAGCTCCGTAAGATAAGCGTGCTTGCTGATCAATGGCGTGTCCCTATATCAAAGACGTTCCGATTCGTCGGTGAAAGGACACCAAGTAAGATCCTCCGAGACTTTCTTGACCGTTTCTCCCAGAGTCTTGACAGTGGGGTAGAGCATCGAGAGTTCATTGAACATGAACAAGACGCGGTCCTACAGGAGTACAAGACGATTTACGAAGCAAGCAATGAAAATGTCGTTATATTAAGTGAGGTGTACGTCAGCCTTCTTATTGCCATTATCTTTGTGATGTCAATGGGGATTGTCCTGCCAATGGTGATGGGATCACAGGACATGGGGAGCTTCATTTATGTTTCATCGTTCATGTTGCTCGCTTCAGAAGTAATGCTGCTGTATCTGTTGCGTTCTAT
>DATMXJ010000176.1:0-10236 GCA_035561675.1 Thermoplasmatota archaeon | reverse complement strand
GATTCATGTACCCTACCACAATGCAGCAAACCATCCACATCAGAACAGCTTCTCCTGACGATTTCGAAAGAATCGTCGCACTTGAGAAGATCTGTTTTCCCAAAGAACTCGCCTATACACGACGACAACTCCGCCATCTCCTCATGAAAGCCAACAGCACTGTACTTGTCGAAAAAACCAGTACAGTCCTTAGAGGATTCATCATTATCTTATATCGGAGAGGAACCAAGGTCGCAGGAGTCGAAACCATCAACGTCGATCCAATGTACCGGAAAAAAGGAATCGGCCAAAGGTTGCTTACTGCAGCGGAAGAACGTATCAGAAAAAAAGGAATGCATAAAATCAGACTGGAGGTCGCTATCATCAATCAAGCTGCAATAATGCTCTACGAACACGCTGGTTTTCAAAAAACCATGCTGCTAAAAAAATATTACAACTATGATCATGAAGGCTCCCGTGATGCTTACCGAATGGTTAAGGAACTGGAGTAACTGCTTGCTATTTGTTCGTAGGGACCCATTTCTTATTTTTTAATGAACAATAACCTGTCGTATATTCCTCAAGGATTTTGAGTAAACCATTCCTGAATTGTCTGGGATAGAGATTAGGGTCACATGTCGATTCATGGACATGAATTTTCTCGACATGATCCACGCACTGCACCTTCGGTATAGACCCTTGGCGTTTGAGCAAGTAAAACGATTGGTCTTTCTCATCTTTATCAAGTTTCAGGGATGATACTCCTACGTTTATATAGAAATCTTCGATGTCTTTGCGCCGATACTTCATGAGGGTCGGATCGAGGTCATTAGCCAAAAGGTACAGCAGAATACCTAGACATTTCGAACACGTTCCGCATGGGTACACCACACCGTTTTTGATATGACAGGAATGGCAGGATCGCTGCAACTTTGCAAGTGCTGGATATCGACGAACTAAGATGTTCTGGTCGACAAGACCGGAGATGTTCCGCAACGCAGACCATTGATACAGACCAGGGATTCGTTTCTCGTACCATTGATTCATCCTCACATCATAATCCTGGTGTTGATCATAGACTCCGAAGTAATGTTTGATTCCCTTGTACTGGACCTCGTAGCGCAGATCGTCAAACTCACTGCCTAACAATAAATTCCCGATTCGTTCTTCAACAAAAATCGGCAGTAAGCTGAACACATAGAACGGGAAAATACACAACCGTATCGGGTAGGTATCATGCCAGATCTTTCGATGATCCGATCGTATGAACCGTAAATGATCAAGCATGAAACTATAGAACCTGTCGACGTTCGTCCACACCCTCTGCGTGTTAGGCTCAGTTTTTTTATGATTCTGATACGCGGTCAGCGCAGTCCTCCAATGACCACCGCTCTCGTTCATATACAACGGATACACTGTTGAACCCAGTTCTTTGAGTAACCCGTACGTCAGCAGGCTGTCTTTCCCTCCGCTGGAAAGGACTCCTGATTTCATGGCATCCATATTCTCACTGATTGGCACATCGTCAATGATTTGTTTTGGTTGTATGACCGCCGTAGGATCACCATCATGTGGTCCTATTTTCTCTTGATCAGGGAAAAATTCTGGGAGGATGTACGGGTTGGTTTTTTGTGCAATCTTGTTGACGAAGATATCACGACTAAAGATGACATTCAGGTCATTGAGCAACGAAATATCTGCCTTGCTTATTGGGAAATTCAACTTTATTTTTTTTGAAAAGAGTCCGTAGTTGAGCAACGGCATGCAGAACGCGAGTCGCAGTAATGGTAGATGAGATTGCATTAGCTCATGCTCATATTTGTTCATGAGTTCGAAACGACTTTCTGTCCCGTCAGATTCAATGACGATGATCTCTGCTCGAGCTACATTTTTCTCAATCATCGGATCTGAAAGAGAAATGCTCGAAAGACACAGAAGATTATTTTTTGCCATGGGACAGAACCTCCAACGCATCGGCTAGAACACCGACTCCTTCTGAAAGTGGTTCTGATACAGGGACTTTGAACATCTTCTGATACATAGTTTTTGCACGAGTGATATCGGATGTGTTCATCTTCTCATGGTTTATGCCAACGCCGATGAGTCTTTTTTCGGTGAGCATTTCAGCAATTCTTACCACTCGTTTTGGGTCTGGCATGGGATAGTCTGGGAAGCCATCAAGGTGTGGTCGTTTTGGTGCATCGACCAAGATGAACCCTTGTATCTGACCAGCTGCTAAAATTTCAAAGCCACCTGGGAAGAAAGGATGGACCAGGCTGCCTTGTCCTTCGATGATCATGAACTCCGGGTGGAGATCGTTCCATGAGTCAATGATCGCTCCTTCGATTCCCCCTGAGACGAAATCGTTGATCATCGCATCTAAGACCACGCCATGTGGCCAGCCTTGCAGCCAGCCGGTCTGTCCGGTGAAGATCATGTCTGCGGTTCTTCCGCGTTTCTGTAATTCGTTGACGAGCAAGACGGCAAGGGTTCTTTTTCCAATCGCGGAATCTGTTCCGATGAGGGCGATGCGAATCGAAGGTACCTGTGTTATTTCACCGGTGTAGAATCGTTTGTGGTCACGGAAGATCTTCCGAACATCTGTGATGGTGCAGTGATGTTCTGCTGCACATTTGATGAATCGTGGATCGTCTGAAAGAAATTGATGAAGACCGGAGACGACATTCAGTTCTTTTGATAATGCCCAGTCCACCGCTTTATCATATCCCTTGGGCAGCACACCGCCTTCGGATACCGCACCGATGATGAACGTGTCTGGATGTGTCGATGACAACGCATCATCAAGGTCATTCAACAAAGGTATTCCTTTCTTTTTTCCATCTAAAAATTCAGCGGCATCACCGATGGGTAGCGTGGAGTCGACCACGGAGACGATGTCGAACTTTTTACTGAACCGTACAAGCCCGTGAGCGGTTTTTCCATCAGCACAATTGTACAAGCGGTCTGCATAGACCAACGCGCGCATCTTCGCCATAAAGGAATCAATCCGTGGTAGAATCGTTACCGAAATTTTCTTCCCGTAAGAACAATCACATAATCACTGTTCAGGACTCGATGTTCCTTGAATTTTATCAGTGCTTCAATCGGACTTGCTGATGCGGGAAGCACGTTGAGTCCTTCCAAATCTCGCAGCATGGTATGGAATTTCATCATGCAGGAATCAGACGCGTAATCAGCCCAGCCGTTGGTCTGATAAATCGCTTGCAGTGCGTCATCACCGTCGTAGGAATGGTAGGCGATGAGTGGTTCGTTGATGCTGCTTTCTTTGATTTCCGAAGGCGGGAGGTCCTGGGTTTTTGACGCACCAGTTTTGAAGCTTTTGATGATGGGGTTTCCCCCGGGTGTTGATGCGCCGACAAGGTACGGCATGTGGTCGATGATGTTATGGTCAAGCAGATTCTTGAACCCGTGGTAGATCCCAACAAGTGTTGTTCCGTTGCCGACCGGTGCGGCGACTGCGGTTGGTGTGCGGCCGAGCTGCCGATAGATTTCGTATGCGATCGACATGTATCCGCGCCATCCCTCGTTCCCATTTCCAGGGTTCGCGTCGTACACATGCTCCATGCGCGATAGTCGTCTACTTTCTTCGACTGCATCCTCGTATTTCCCATCGATCGTTAGTATCTCTGCATTCATGCTTTGCAGTTCTTCTTTTCGTTTTGGCGCGACATAGTACTGTTCAGGAATCAGAATTTTTGCTTTCAACCCCGCGAGTTTCGCAAAATACGCCAGGGACACTCCGTAGTTCCCGCAGGTTCCCACGGTGATGGTATCGTACCCTTGTTGCATTGCTTTTTTTACGTGATACTGAGAGATTCTGTCTTTCTGCGTCCCAGTCGGGTTGCCACCCTCGAATTTTAAGAAGATGTTTCCAAAACCAAGCACACGCTCAAGATTCCTGGCTCGAGAAAAAAGAGTATCTCCAACGCCATTGAGAGGTGGGGGCTCATCTTCAGTTTGAAGGCCCGTCAAATCCATGTGGTTCTCCCTTTCATTATAAAAGACTCACTACGTACCCCATATTAAAAAACATGTATTAAAATTTATTGTAACTGTCGATGATTTTGCGATAGATTTTTTTTTAAAAAAAAATGATGAGGTGTTCAAAACAAAAAAAGTAGTTCGTGTTTTCATAGGAATTTTTGATGCGTATGAAGCGATCTAAAATGAAGATAAAAAAAAATTTGATAAATGACAGAGGTTTGAGAAGTGGAGAAAAGACTTTATAAACAATAATCTTATTGCGATGTGATACTCGTCACTGACACAGTGAGAGGGATGGTATACTATGTCACTGTATTGCTCTGTTTGCGGAGACGAACTCGAACCTGAGGAAGAAATGGAAGGCATCTGCGAAAGCTGTAAGCTTGCAGCAAGCGGACAGGTAAGCACTGACGAAGTAGAACCTTAGGTTCTGTAAAAAAAAAAGAATAGAAATAGAATGATGTACAATGTTGAAAACAAAATAAAAAAAAAAGGAGGATACTAGATGGCTATAGGTTTTGTTCTCATAAATGTCGCCCCGGCACATGAACATGAAGTCTACAATAAACTCTCAAAAATACCTCAAATCGTCGAGCTACACCCTTTGTTTGGGGAGTACGACTTGATTGCAAAAATCGATGCGAATGATTTCGAGGAACTCGGCACCATCATCGTCAATAAAATACGAGCGATCAACGGCGTGCTTGACACAAAGACGCTGACCGGTTTGACGTTTTAAAAAAAAATCATCAGTTGTCAGTATAAAAATATCATACGAAACAGTCGATTCCATTTTTCCATAAGAAGACGATCGTGCGTCATTTTCTAATCAATGTCTTTTTATCATGCGACCTAGGTCCTTGATCATTTATTTCTTCATGCGACGGATTTGTGTGGTGGATGGAGCAGCCCCCCTATAATATATAATATGTAACATTAGGTGGCGGAACAAAAGTGTATCGTGATCCAAGGATGCGTATCGAAACATTCTTAATCGACCCAGGGGTTTTATTGCTCAGATGAAGCGACAGATCCGAATCCTCGGGATAGACGATGCGCCGTTTACATTCACGGAAAAATATTCAACCATCATCGGTGTAGTGATGCGCGGAGGTGAATATATCGAGGGTGTCTTACGAAACCAAGTGACCATTGATGGAACAGAAGCGACTGAAATCTGTAAGCAGATGATCCAACGCTCAAGATATCGACGACAACTCAAGACGGTGATGATAGACGGCGCCTGCCTCGGTGGGTTCAACGTCGTTGATATCGATGATCTTTCTGAATCGACACATCTGCCGGTGATCACGATCACAAGAGATAAGCCAGATCAGAGAAAAATAAAACAGGCGTTACAAAAAAATTTCAAGGACTGGCAGCAGCGATGGAACCTCCTTCAGAAAGGATCATTGCATAGGATACCCACGCAACATAACCCGATATATATCAAATGCACTGGGATATCTTTAGAGGAGGCAAAAGAAATAATAAATATCTCTACCATACGTGGTGTCATACCTGAGCCAATCCGAGTAGCACATCTGATAGCGTCCGGTATCACCAGAGGTGAATCCTATGGCAAAGCATAAGGCAGTTGTGAAAAAAGAGAAATGTTTGGCATGTGGCGGCTGTATCTCAGTCTGCCCACAGGATGCGATCCTCATGATTTCCAGTAAAGCAGTCGTTGACAATGAACTGTGTAACAGCTGTTCGATTTGTGTAAAGACCTGCCCAATCGGGGCGATAACCTGGGAGGGAACATAAGATGCACTATGATGCGGTTGTTGTCGGAAGTGGGCCTGCTGGGAGTGTGACTGCCCGGTTTGCCGCTGAAGCAGGAGCAAAGGTTCTCATCATCGAACGTCGCGCTGAAGTCGGTGTTCCTGTCCTCTGCGGCGAGGGGATTAGTCAGAAGGTCGACAATTTCAAGGTTCTTGAGGGAAAACGGTGGATTGCGACAAAAATGAAGGGGGCAAGAATCTTTTCTCCGAATGGGACTCATGTAACGTTAGCTGCGGAGTACGCGGGAGATGAAACAGGGTACGTCGTGTATCGAGATATCTTTGATCAGGAGTTAGCACGAGGTGCAGTGAAAAAAGGCGCGGAACTTATGCTTAATACCCTTGCAGTTGATCTGCTGAAAAAAAATGGAAAAATTACGGGTATTACGGCACAGCAGTTCGATGAGACCCTCGATATCGAGGCTGATGTCATCGTTGGTGCTGATGGAGTTGAGTCAAGAGTTGGGAGATGGGCGGGGATTAAAACCACTCTGAAACCACATGACCTGGAAACCTGCGTCCAGTACACCTTGACCAATATCGATTGGGACAGCCCGTACTGTGATTTCTTCTTAGGAAAACATGTCGCCCCTGGCGGTTATGTCTGGGTGTTCCCGAAAGGGAAAGATGTTGCAAATGTCGGCATCGGTGTTCTTGCCAGTCTCAGTGAAGCTGGAAAAGCAAAACAGTATCTTGACAAATTCATCGCTGCTCAACCAGCGTTAAAAAAAGGAAAGCCTCTGCGGATCCTCACCGGAGCAGATCCGGTCGCTGAACCGATCCAATCCATTACGGACAACCTCCTTTTAGTTGGTGACGCTGCACGTCAAGTCGATCCTATCACCGGCGGTGGTCTGATGCATTCGATCGAGGCGGGAAGATACGCTGGTGAAACCATTGGAAAAGCAGTCGAGAAACAGCGTTTCGATTCGGAGATGCTCTCCGAGTACGAAACTCGTTGGAAGAACGCGTTTGGGAAAAAACTGCATCGGAACTACATAGCAAAAGAAATCATGCTTGACATGACGGATAAAACATTGGATATGCTGGCTGATTCCTTGAAGGATTATAAATTTGAGGAGTTCAGTACCCTTAGTATTATTAAGGCGTTGGTGATGAAACATCCATCATTGTTGGTGAAGCTGACACCACTGATGAAACTGGCGAGGGCGTAAACGTGACCACGAATTGGGGCTTGGTGTGCAACCCGGGTGTGAAACGAACCGTGACATTAGCAAAGGATGTCGCTGAGTTTTTACAACAGCATGGGACCGTACTGGTGGAGGAAGCGATCGCATCAGAGATCCAATACAAAGGATCTTCGTTCAAAGAGATCAACAAGAACGCAGATATCGTGGTGACCATCGGGGGCGATGGGACGATCCTCATGGCGATGAGCGAGATAGAAAAACCAGTATTCGCGATCAACTCAGGAGGAATCGGGTTCCTTTCCGAGGTGGAATCAAAGTACGCAATGGAGGGGTTAAAACAGGTCATCGCCGGGAAATATAATGTAGAGGAACGGGCGAAACTAAAAATCACCCTTGATGGGAAACGATTGCCTGATGCGACCAATGAGGTGACGATTCAAACAGCACGGATAGCAAAGATACTCTACCTAAAACTATTTGTGGACGATGAGCTGATTGAATCAATGGGGGCAGATGGCGTCATTATCGCGACACCGACCGGTTCGACGAGTTATTCGTTGAGCGTCGGTGGCCCTATCATGGATCCAACGGTGAATGCGATGATCATCGCTCCGCTTGCTGCCTTTAAACTCTCTGCACGACCCTGGATCGTCCCCCTTGATCGAAAGGTAGGAGTACATTTGCTGCCGAAAAGCAAGGAGACCAACCTGGTGATTGATGGACGGTTTCAAACACCAGTCACCCAGGAGAGTACGATCAGTGTGACAGGATCGGAGAAGAAGGCACGGTTCATCCGATTCGGGGAAAGCTTTTACCAGATGGTGCGTTTAAAACTCATGAGATAAGTTATGGGGCTTTTTCGACGAAAAACAACACTGCCGATACCATATCCTTGGAAGATAACCAGGAAGTGCCTGGATCTGATTTCTGAGAGCTCGAAGTCGAATTATCCGCAGGAATTCGGCGCGCTTCTTCGAGTTGACCGGGTTGAAAAAAACACGATCATTGAGGTAGTACTCCTCCCAGGTACGATTTCTGGTGATTCTCATGCGATTTTTCAACTGCATATGCTTCCTGTTGATTATAGTATCGTTGGGACGGTGCATTCCCATCCGTCCTCCATAGCTCGTCCCTCTAATGCTGATTTGGATTTATTTGGCCATTTTGGTAAAATCCATATCATCGTGGGAGTGTCTGCTTATGGGGATGTTTCCTGGCAGGCGTACGATTATGCAGGTCGTGGGGTCGTCATTGAGATTATTTAAAAAAGATTTTTATATCCTCGGATGACTACCCTTCCTGAGCGAGATGGCAAACGTCCCATTAAATATTGATGTCTTATTGGTAGCAGCCCTCGCGCCAATCCTTGGTGTCGCAGCGTTCTGGTTTCTTCAGATGTTCTTCATTGAACTTCAAAAACGGATGTTGTCAAGATTACGGCATCGTCATGAGGCGTTCTGTCGATTTACTAATTACATTGGTCTTTTGTTTCAAACGATTTCTCAGGCTCTTGGGTATACGGTCACAAGAAGCGGGATTGCTGCATTCCAGGTGAGCGTGAACTATGGAAAGGTTGAGCCAAAGAAAGAAAAAAAAGGGGTCTTTGAATGGGTAGCTCGCTCGTTTCTCCTCTTTGGTCCCTTTTTTATTCCATCAGGTCTTGTTCTGGTTGCCAGTTATTTTATCATCGGGAAAGGGTTTGTATACTCAACCCCTGTTGAATACACCTTTGTTGAATCATTAGTTGGTTTTTGGGGAAGTATGTCCACATTCGCAAATGAATGGTTAACCTTTCTTGCCAACATAGATCTTTTCAATCCTCTCCACATCGGATTTTTGTTTGTGTTGTTGTTTTTTGGGTTGGGGATACGACCAAGCTATATTGGTCAGGAACGAAAAGAAAAAATCGACATACTCTATGATCTGAGACATATTAAAAATCATCTGGTGGAAAAACCGTTGTACATCGTTGTGATCATCCTAATTCTGTTTGTGTTCTATCTGTTGTCGTTGTTTCTCAACCCAGTGGTATATATCGGGTTGTTTACCATTTTTGGTTGGATGTCGCTGACCGCGATCATCGCAATACTCCTTACATTTCCCGTGCTTCTCATGTTAAGGGCGACCGATGAAATCCGACCACATTGGAAACTAATTCCACTTCTGACTTTAGTGGTTTCCTATGTTGTTGCTCGGGTGCTTTTCATCTATTTCCCCGCGAAAGATGTTGAACGTGTTTCTCTTCTGGTGATGCTGCTCTCGACGATTCTCATCACCATTGCCTTGATAAAATATAAGAGGACCAATAGATTTAAAACCGCGACAAAGATGAAGCATGTGAGGGTTGCGGATGGTAAAAAAAGAACTTCTAAAAAATGAGCAGATAGAACGGATGCTCTCACCTCATCCTTTGTCGTTTATGAAATTACAAACGCTCTGCATCTTTGTCATCGTGTGGGGAATCGTGGTGTGGTGGCTGACGGAATTCTCAGAGTATGCAGGCATCTTTTCGGGGAACATCTGGTACCCTCTGATCCTTTGGGGGCTCGTGTTGCTTCTCGTCGGTGTGATAGCCTCGCTTGTTTCGATACGATGGACTATTTTTTTCCTATACCTTGGTGTCTTTGCAGGTGCATTAGGTTTCATTTTCTGGCAGCATTGGGAGAGCTACATTGAGCTTTTCATTCCCTTATACTCAATTGCTGTTTCTATTGTTGGTTTTTTGATCGTCGAACTCTATCGCCGGTCACATAAATATATCATCACGAACCTGCGTATTATTTTCAAGGGTGGTATCTTTACGAAACGGGAGCGTACGATCCGGTATGATAAGATTGCTGATATTGATGCGAAACAAGGAGTCCTCGGTCAGATTTTTGGGTTTGGGACGATCATCCCAGTGAGTCAATCTGGTTTTGGGTTGGGGAGTGATAAGACCATGGCTGCTGGTGGTGTGGAAGTCGGCTCGACGAAAGCTCGGTTCTTTGGTTTTGCTGGTGGCGGAAAAGAGGTCCAGACACCGATTGCAAGAAGTTATTACGAGTTGCATGGTGTGTATCCGTATAAGGATGTGAAACAACTTGTTGAAAACCTGGTTCAATCTCATGTCCCTACACAGTATCAGAAGGAACAAAGTGAGTTTCAGAAGCAACAGGTGGATATTCAGACGCAGATGCGTGATCTCCTTCATAAGCATGTGAGTGATAAACCAAGGGGAAAGATGATGAGACAACCGGTCGAAGAAGAAGAGGAAGAGGAATCTGAGGAGGAAGCAGTAGAAAAAGTTTCTAGGAAAAAACCGGTTGCACCTGAGGAAG
>DATMXJ010000175.1:0-3733 GCA_035561675.1 Thermoplasmatota archaeon | reverse complement strand
CACATGGTGCATCGCGTTTTCTTGTCGGATGTTCTTTCCTTTTTTTCCGATGATGATTCCAAGCTCAACCTCATGGTGCAAGCAGTGCGATCGTTTCGGGATGATGATTGTACCATGATCGAAAATAATGGAACTTGTTGGTTTGAGGAAGAGTAAGGGATCTTCTGTGACATTGGCATTCATTTCTCGTGCGTGTTCTTTGTATGTTCTGGCGAGGCAGATGATTTTTCCAATGCGTACAGGTTTTTCTGAATCGTGAAACGAATAATACGTCATATGGGGTCAACATCGAGTCAGGTGTTAATAGATTTTGTGAAGATTTTTGATGCTCTATTTCAAACGAAAAAGGACAAGTATTATAATGACATCTTATCATATCTTCCTTGAAGGTTCCGAATGGTCGGGAGAGTAACAGATGAATAAAACCTTGATCGTATTAGGTGCTGGAATCTGGGGTGTCCTTATCCTTTTAAGATTCGTCCTTTCCGGCGTTGAATCAAATACCTTTCAGCTTTTAAATATCCTTGAGATTGTTGCGTTCGTCATCACGATCGTCGGTATCGTCAAGCGAGATTAACTAGAATCTATCGTATCCGTATCGAAAATTATTCCTTTTTTTAGATGATTGGCAGAGAGTTTTTCATAGTTTTTTTCTTTCCGGCGGTGTGGTAAA
The DNA here is from genome assembly GCA_035561675.1 of Thermoplasmatota archaeon. Taxonomy (GTDB): domain Archaea; phylum Thermoplasmatota; class E2; order DHVEG-1; family DHVEG-1; genus SM1-50. The sequence goes on along the minus strand of DATMXJ010000175.1, from coordinate 3,060 downwards.
AACGGGTTTCGGTAACGCTCGTACAGAACCCTGGTATCTGGTGTACAACAATTCCTTAATAATGAAAGCAACAGAATGGTATTCGGTGAGAAAAGATGAATCCCTTATTTGTGAAGGCATTGAAAAACGGGTTTGATATGAGCCGAGAAGATGCAGTTGCTTTAGCCCAAACAGTCCAAAAAGTGTTCAAGGGTGTGAAAGAGGTTGAGGATATGTCGCTTCATAAGGACATCCGTTCGATTTTCTACGATTTACATCAGAAAAACCTCCTCTGTCTCAGACGGGAAGAGGTAAAAGAAAAGGGTAAAGCCATCCGGAAGTATTATTGGTCTTTCAATTCTGATGGGATCCGTATAGAAGCGTATCGGAGACCTATCGAGGAGCCTCAGTACGAGATCTATAAGAAGATCCCTGAGGACGCCTGGCTGTTGCATTCGTGCAACACCTAGAATTGTCTCTTGTTTTCCTTTTTTTTTTCAATTTTTTTTTTATTGGTACCCACCGATTTGAAGACTTGGGTCACCAAGTAAGATGTGTGTCTCGAGGATCTTTGCATCGTACCGATAGGTGTCTACCGGGAAGTTTTGGACATAATTGGTGAGCACCTGGTCATAGGTCTGCCCGAGGATCGTGATGTTCTCCTGGTTGTATAAGCGGAAGAACTCTAGCTCGAACCATCCATCAAGTCCCTGGGTGCAGTCCGGGATGCCATCCTGGTTGTAGTCCCCGACGTTCACTCCTCCAAATCCGCTGCTTCCCGTGGATGCGATGGCGCCTCCTTTGACCTTTACCAACACCCAGCTCCAGCATTCCAGGGCATAGTTGTATTTAAAGTATGATCCAAACCAGGTTTCGTTCATCCTGAAGTAGTTGAGTTTTTCTTTGAGGAATCCTAGGAGAAGGTTTTTTGGTGCGGTATCGAGTTCGCTGTTATGGCAGCCGCCGACGATCATGATCGGGAGCATGTCCTTGTTGGTGAGGTCTGGCATGTCCGTGTTTTTGTACTGTCCCGTCCAGTTCTTGTAATCCCCATTGTTGTGGGTCGCCCATGATTTCGGGCTTCCATGGCCGGAGAAGTAGAGAAATCCACATCCTTTGCTGATTTCATCCTGGATCGTTTCGAGGGATAAATTCCCTAGGGATGCCCAGAGTCTGACCGGAATGAATTGTGGCATGTATTCTAAGGCTTTGGCTGTCGCCTCCTCTCCTTCGTTGTAATCGGTTCCCCCCTCTATGCTTTTGTCAAAGGTGTCGCCGCCGATGACCACTATCCGTTTGAACCAGTCTGTCCCTCCTGCGGTGTTCTCATAGGTGATGATCTTATCAACCATGGTTTTTACTTCTGATTTGAACATGCAGGCTAATCTGGCGACATGGACGTCTGGGACCAGGTCGACAAGATCCTCCTGAGGATGACCCTCTGGATACGGCCATTCAGCGTAGAGGCCATCGTTATCAGTATCCCAGCTGGAGAAGCTTCCGTTTGCGGTGTAGAGGTCAGCGTAGTACAGGTCAGAGACGAATCTCAGTTCTTCGTACAATCCGCCTGTGTCAGTCTCAAGGTTGGCGTACCTTGTTGGTACTTGTGCGTAGTTGCCGACCAGCATCACATATGTGATGTTCCAGGTTTCTTTTGCGTTTTTTATGAAATATTTTATTTGTTCTGGTTTGTCCCTGCCTTCAGCGGGGAAAAAGGTTCCTGCATAGATGCTGGAAATAGGGATGAGTTTTGTCTGGATCCCATGGCTGTTTTTATGAGCCACTAATGGCTCGAGTAATCGCGCGTAGGAATCTTTGCAGATGATGATCATATCATACGTATCAGTGGATGAAGAAAACGTCTGAGATGGTAGTTCGTAGGTAATATCAATAGTAATAGCGTCCAGGGGTTGTATCGTGTATTGGGCCGGGTTATATCGCACTGGGTTGATTTGGATGGTCAGAAACGTTGTCAGGATGTTCTGTTTGTTGAGTCCTCCGGTGAGTCGGGAGGAGTACCAGGTCTCTGGGAAGACTTGGTCGTGCGTGTAGATCTCTGGGTTTTCCGAGGGTTGTCTGATCAGATCCTCGGTGATGAACGGTACTGGTTGTACCGCGGGTGTGATCTTCTGGGTGAGCTGGATGTATGGTTGGCTGCTGAAGCTGCCATGTATGTCTTTTATTGTTGTACCGAATGGTAATTCAATGGTTTTCATGATGATGGGTAGGATTGGTTCGCCAGCGATATTCCGGTATCCGGTCGCCTCTGCCAAAGCGATGGTCGCATACTGGTTGTTTTCTTGTATCGACGGTTGGGAAAATTGATAGGTGATGGTTTTGGTTTGCAGATGTGTTACTAGTGAGATGTTTTTTTGTGCGGTTCCTGCCTGGATACTCCCAACGACCATACTGAGTGTTGCGAGTATGCTGATGATGACGATGAACCCTCTTTTCTTCATTGGTGTTACCCCCGTATTCTCTACTGTATTTAACGGTGTCATGTTATAAATAGCTTTTGTCGTTTTTCCACCTTGTTGTCATCAATAAAGTTAAATACCTCTTCTCTATATGCCAGTCCAGCGGTTCGAAGGAAACAATGAACCGAATATAAAAAAGGAAGTATATAATAATGGAAAAAAGAGATAGATCCGATCGTGGTGGTCGGGATTATGGTGCACCACGTGAAATGCACGATGTTACTTGTGCAGATTGCGGTAAGGAAACCCAGGTTCCGTTCGCGCCAGATGGTAACAGGCCCGTCTACTGTAGGGATTGTTATCAGAAACATCGGCCAAAGAGATTCTAAAGTAGATATATATCTAAGATCGTTCGAACGTGGTTTTTTCTTTTTCTTCTCTGAAGAAGGAAAAACTACTTTTTATTCTTTTTTATCTGGTGGTAAGGTATTATTTATAAAATTTTTATCCTTCTCGAAGTATTTTAGTAATCTGAAGACATATAAATGGGAAAAGCTCAAAAAGAGTCAGACTTTAACACATCTCTATGAAGAAGGTTGCTGCGTACGCGAAACTCCTTCGGCTCCCTGGTATCGGTGCACTCGGAACCACTGCATTAATTGGT
>DATMXJ010000174.1:0-3050 GCA_035561675.1 Thermoplasmatota archaeon | reverse complement strand
CTATATATTTATGTAAAGCATCCAGAACCTCCGGTTCCCATTGTTTCTCTTGAAGGATCTTCCCTAGCGCTGATGTATCAAGCTGACTGACATCCTGGAGTCTCCCATATTTCTGCAGCACTTTCTCCAATTGTTCTCGTTCTTTACTATTCTTACTTGGAAACGAATATTTCTCACTGTCTGTGACTCGTACCTTGTTCTTCGACCCGAACACCACCTCTACGTGTTCTTTTTCTGCAAACGAACTCAATGCCTCCTCAAGTTTTTCCAATTCTGCGTCCCACTGCAGATTCGCAAGCTTCTGAGCTGATTTGACCTCGGCGTATCGATTCACCAGGATAACGCCTGAATCCTTCAGATATTCGTTCGCTGGTTTCTCTTTGATCAAGTGCAAATGGGACCATTGGGGACAGCAGGATTGATACTCGCACCAGTCGCAGAGATACCCGGGGTGCGCCTCATACCGTTCGTCGTTTTCGATTGTTTCGATGAGTTGAATAGTATCTTTTTTTAGTTGTGAAAGCTCTGTATCAGTCCTGGTGGAATCAATCTCTTTATCGAACTTCAAGAAATGCCAGATTAACTTCACATCCTTCACATCAGGATATTGGTTCTTCACCCCGATCATGTACAGTGCAAGCTGACGGTCCGAACGGATATAGTCAGCCAGCGGCAACCGTGAGTTTGTCTTATAGTCATGGATCTCATAATATCCATCCCTTGTCTCGGTCAACCGGTCGATATATCCTTGGAGTTTATACTTGTCCTCTGGGTCGAGGGTGATCCGGATTAACTCTTCCAAAGCAACGGTCTTTCCTTGTCGGAACGGATGATATCGCTGATAATAATCCGTCAGATACTTCCTGCCCATGTTCAAGTAGTTCTCAGGACTGTATTCTTCCTTGACGATAACGATGTCATCGGTCCAGTTCGTGTTCCATTCGCTTGTGAAAAAAGTGAGCAGTTCTTCCAGGGTATTTATTTTTTGATGGGCGAGATCACGATACAGTTTCTCGAGCGCCTCATGGACCCGGATGCCAAGGAACGCTTCGACGGTCTGCTCTTCCTCGGTTTCAAGCTTATCGATATACTGCAACTTGAATTTCTGAGGACACTGCTCGTAACAGCTGAGGCGAGAATGAGAGTACACCGTCATAAGAACAGAGAACAAATAGACTGGTTTAATGGTATCGTGTTTTTCTAAATATTTACATGCTTGTTTTGCTTCGTTCCACCAACCAGTCGTAGATCTTCGGGTACACCTCTTCGCGGGCATGCAGACCTAGATTCAGATCAATATGTCCATAATCAGCACGATAGCCCGCGTCTTTAGAGAACTCAAGATAGGAAACATCAGTGCTGCCCACATGGTCTTTCACATACTGCATGTCGGTCTTGGGTGCCATTTTATCATGTCCGCCCGCGATCACCAGCAACGGGGCGGTGAACCGATGCAGATTCTCTGTATAGCTATACGGGGTGAACACTTTTTTCATACCAGGGATGCGCCCTATCGTATCATACATCCAGGGATATCGCGGATACCGACAGAACGTCATATGCTTAAAGAACAACGAGAACTGGGAGAGAACCTTAGAGGATAGGACATTGGAAAACCCGACCTGCAGGTAGGTTTGTAGCACCGCAGGATCGACGTTCTCAAGGTTCACCCCCATGCCCCTGAAATGACTGGTCAATTCACCGGATCGTTCCAGAAGCTCGGCAATCCGGATCGGGATGGAAACATTCCGCGGAGTGACCCGTGTGAGAAACTCAAGGAACACGCTGGTTTTCCCGAACACAACCGGAGAGCCAAGCGTGACCACGCCCTGAAGGTTCTCCTGACCTTCCTTCGTTTGCCCATAGGCGTACGCGATCATCCCGCCCATGCTTTTTCCCACCCAGAAAACCGGTGTTGCACCATGTTTCTTTTCCTTGTACCATTCCTGTACACGTCTGATGATCGCTGGGACGTCTTTGTCGATGTAATCATCCACAGACCAGCGGTACCGCTCCGGGTGATGCCGTGGGTCAAACGTAGGATGCCCGTTACCTCGGAGCTCCGGTACCCAGACATCAAAGACAGCTTCATTCTCTGGATGTTGCTGTGAGAGGTACGCTGCAAGACTGTACCGTTCCCACTCCGGCGTTCCTGGTTCGCCAAAATCACAACTGTTCTTGTTCCCAGCAAGACCATGGCATAAAATAACAGGAAACCTGGCAACGTCCTTCCCGACAGGGGGATAATGGTAGAGACGAAGCTCCCATCCATCAGAGGTCTTTGCAGATAGTTTCTCCTGATAAATCTCCGTAAGTTCCATACAATGACGAGAACACATCTCGATAGAAAAACTCTCCCTTCCAATCCTCGGAAAAAAGAAATCGATAGAAAATCATCAGTACTGTAGTGTTGTATTTTTTATTAAAAAAAGTACTTATAGAGAGCTATCGCTGATCGTCACAATGGAAACAATAGTACCGTTCGAAATCGTAACTGACTGTTTTTTCATCCTGACTAAAGGTCTTTCCGCAAGTCGCGCAATTCAATGCTTGTCGTTTCTGAGTGTCTTTTGATTTGTTTTGCATCTCCCTCACCATCCATGTTGGTTCTCGGTTTGAAGTTCCTCATGTATGAACATGCAGTATATATCCCTTTTCATCTGATGTTTCAAGACTGTCAACAAAAGTTCATTCCGGAGAACGATCCGAAAAAAATCAAAAACCCTGTTTCTTAAAAAGTGACAATTATCACCCTCGATGGAGAATCCCCTCTCCCTGAGAAGCTGGGTCTGGGCTTAAAAGTCTGGGAGGAAAGAATGCAAAAAAAACATTCTAAAGAGCCCAAACCCAATATTAATATAGATATCAAATAAATAAATCTATCTATCTGTTAATCCTTTGAAAAAATTCCTTTTTTTCCGTTGTTTTTTGGAAAAAAGTACACAAGTAATTCATACCATCGTCACAATGTTTCATAAAACCACAGAACGCAGAGAATTATACTTTCGGAATCACTCGGCTACCCACAAGGCTCTCGAACAACAATCACC
>DATMXJ010000173.1:0-4729 GCA_035561675.1 Thermoplasmatota archaeon | reverse complement strand
AAGATAGTTCTATTTACTATAGCGTATCCAGTTCATCCATCAAAAGTGAATGTTTATTACTGTCCTTAATGAAATATCAAATCAGAAGCATTGACATGGTTTTAATGTTTTATTTCTCTACCCCTTAAAATTATTAAAAATCCTAATATAAAAAATATAACTCCTAAAAGACTAAACAATCCCAAAATGGGTGTTGAATACCATATTATTATTGCTAAAATAAAATATAATTTTTTAATAACCTTTTCCTATACCTGTTCTCCTAATTTTTTTGTAATATAAGCTATATTATTTTTTATGGAATTAGGAAACATCTGCTATAATATCTGTACAATACTGTTTCATCGAGCAATGATGACACCTTGCCGGTTCGTGATGATTCCGCTTCACGACACCGCTTCGTAGCGACGCACGCATGGTCTTCATCATTGATTCGAGTTCAAAACGTAATTTCGGATCAAAACGGATTGTATACGGTACATTATTATATACGAGAATCCCCTCTGGAACAAATTCCCCTGAAGTATCCTCAAGGATCTGGCAATACGCAGCAAGCTGCAGCACCTGACTCTGATGTGGATGTGGTCCTTTTCCTGATTTGACTTCCACGGGAACACATTGATTTTCTTTTCTTAGGATGTAATCTGGTTTTCCAGTGAGCCGGAAACGTCTTGAGAAGAGCGGTGCAGCAGGCACATTCAGATCTGAATACACGATTAATCCATCGGGGATTCCATATGATTTTTTTTTCTTCTGCACGGACCATCGTATCCATACTGCGGACGCAATAAGAACAATTGCACCAATCATCAGAATGATGCTCAGAACCAAGAAATCTATAGGATCACCTCAATGAAAAGGAGAAAAACAGCGATACACAACACCAGGAGACCCAGGATTGCGTACCATCGTGCATAGTAGATCTTTGTCTCAAAGCCATCGATATTGTCACCCAACGCCACATGGATCTGTTTTCCTGCCTCAAGATATGGTGACTCTGGTTCATAGCCGCACCGTTGAAGGTGCCATGCGCAGGAACAATAGTAATACTGGCCGATCTCTGATGCGCTTAACACGTCGGTCTTCTTCAGAACCTTTCGTTTTCCCATCATTCCGCTATGATGGAATATCGCTATTTATAGCTATATGGGGGATGACTGAAACAATACGCTTCAGTTGTTTGGTTTTTACCAAACGTTTTCAGACACTATATAAAGTCTGACAGATATAACCTGAATTAAACACAGATGTGATCGCTATGGAAAAGAAAACCACTCAAATAACAGGAATTTTAATTGTAAGTCTGCTGGTGTGCGCAAGTCTTGTGGCAGTCATTACTCTTTCGCCGCTAGACAAAGGAGCCTATACCTATAAACTGAACACGTTCCAATCGTATGATGATCTCCGTTCCTTCCTGGAAAAACGCTTTGCAGCAGGGGGAAACCAAGGACGTTACTACGATTCACCTACTGTCTTGTTTTCAAAAGAATCAGGAGCCGCAAATGATGGATCAGCCTTAGGTGGTGAGGCGCCCCCTTCTTATTCAACGACCAATGTACAGGTCGCTGGCGTGGACGAACCTGATATCGTAAAAACCGATGGGACCTACCTGTATGTAGTCGCAAATCAGACCGTTTATATCATCAGAGCCTACCCAGTATTCGAAGCAACGATCCTTGCTCAAATAAAAATAACGAACGTCTCCATCAGTAACATCTTCATCCGTGGTGACCGCTTGGTGGTCTTTGGGAACACTGGTGGTTATTATGGCTATCCTCTTCTCGAACGTGATATGAAAGTGGGTGCCATCAGCCAAGATGGCTGGTGGGGCGGTATCTCACAGACCGCAGTCAACGTCTACGACCTTACCGAACGAGGTGCCCCCGCTCTGGTAAAGGAGATACGGATCGATGGTGGCTACTTCGATGCCCGTCTGATCGGGGAATACGTTTACCTGGTCGCAACAGAATACACCTATAACATCCTCTATGCTGTTGATGAAACCAACTATACACTAAATGTTCCACAAATCAGTATTGATAACGAAACCCAAAGCATCTCCGCAGAGGACATCTACTATGTTGATGTCCCTGAGCTTTCAGACACTATGACCCATGTGATATCATTGAACCTTGACACTAATGATGTCGTGGAGAAAAGCTTCATGCTAGGAAGCTCCCAAACCATGTATGTGTCACGAAACAGCATCTTCCTTGCATCACTCCATTATCCTTACTACCCCATGTTATACAGGACAGGAACTGAAAGCACATCAGCTGATGACCAAGAAACAACCATCCTGCATAAGATCTCCATTGACACTGGTGATGTCACCTACATCGCACAAGGGGAAGTCCCTGGTCATATTCTGAACCAGTTCTCCATGGATGAACATAACGGGTTCTTCCGAATCGCGACCACCTCAGGAAACAACTGGATGGAAGGCTCCCAGACCAGTAACAACATTTACATCCTTGACGACACCCTCACACAGATCTCAAAAATAGAGAACATCGCACCAGGTGAATCCATCTACGCAGCCCGGTTCCTTGGAGACCGCGCGTACCTCGTCACCTTCGTACAGGTTGACCCCCTCTTCACCATTGATCTCTCAGACCCCTATAACCCACGAATCCTTGGCGAACTGAAGATACCTGGGTACTCCGAATACCTCCATCCCTACGATGAGACACATATCATCGGTATCGGAAAAGAAGTCGATCCCAGCATCGATGCAGACAAAGTACATACGCCAGGTGCAGTGTATTATACAGCTATCCTTGGGTTGAAACTCGCACTCTTCGATGTCAGTGATATCGAACACCCTGTCGAGGAAGCGAAAATCGTCATTGGAAACCGGGGAACCGACAGCCCAGCTCTCTATGACCACAAAGCATTCCTCTTTGACCGAGAAAAAGAACTCCTTGTCATCCCAGTGAGTCTCTACGAGATACCTCAGGATACCCTAGATTCAGTCAATGACAGCGGTATCACAACGTTTGAATCAGACTGGGGACAGTTCACCTTCCAAGGTGCGTACGTCTACCACCTCAGCCTTGAGAACGGCTTTGATTATCAAGGGCGGATCACCCATCAAACCCCAGAACAGATGCAACAACCAGAAGACTACTATTGGTATTGGGGCTCCTCCAGCACCGATATCACCCGAACCTTGTTCATTGGTGATGTCCTGTATACGATCTCCGACTCAATGGTAAAGATGAACAACCTTGGGGACCTCAGCGAAATATCCAGCATCAGCCTATCGTAGTTCATACTGAAGCGCAGATGAGAGAGGGAAGCATCCCTTCCTTTCCTCCTTCTCCTCCCTTCTTCCCTCTCTCCTCACCTTTTTTTTCTTTCAGAAGATGAATTTTTATGTCATACTACTCGATAAAGAGTCTGCGGAAAACCTATTAAATGAAAACGGATGGGGTGTCGTGGGTGTACCACATGACTACGACACTTGGCATACGACGAGAAGATAAAAACCGCTGGGAGCAACGAGTACCCCTCATCCCAGAACATATCCTTGAACTACAAAAGAAACACGGGATTAAAACCGTCGTACAACCCTCAGCTATCCGCGTCTTCCCAGATATTGATTATCAGAAGGTCGGTGCCCAGGTACAAGAAAGCCTCACGCCAAGCTCTGTCGTCTTCGCGGTAAAAGAAATCCCTCTTCACTACTTTGAGAAAAGTAAGACCTACGTGTTTTTCTCCCATACCATCAAAGGACAAAAACACAACATGCCGATGCTGAAAAAAATGATGGATTTGGGTTGTACTCTCATTGATTATGAACGGATTGTCGATGCAAAAGGAAAAAGGTTGGTGTTTTTTGGAAGATATGCTGGTCTTGCTGGCATGGTCGACACATTATGGACGTTTGGAAGACGCTTACACAAAGAACAGATAAACACCCCGTTTAATGCGATTAAACAAACGATCCACTACAAGGATTTAGCTGAAATAAAAAAACATCTTGCGGTTATAGGTAAAGAAATCAAAACCAAGGGTCTACCCACTTCATTGACACCGTTGATCATCGGATTTACCGGATATGGCCATGTCTCGATCGGGGCGCAAGAAATCCTGGATGTTCTCCCTGTCAAAGAGATACATCCAAAGGACATCGAATCAATCTGCATGAATCCCTCGAATAAAGTGATCTATAAGGTGGTGTTCAAAGAAGAACACATGGTAGAACCAACCATGGCTGGGAAGACATTCGATTTGCAAGAGTACTACCAGCATCCTGAACGGTATCGCTCAACTTTTGAACAGTACATCCCCTCACTTTCCATACTCATGAATTGTATCTTCTGGAGCACTCAATATCCCCGTCTTCTTACAAAACAATATACGAAAGAACTATTTAGTAAGAAAGAAAAACCATGTCTGAAGGTGATTGGTGACATTAGTGCGGATGTCAACGGTGCGATCGAGTTTACTGAGAAAACAACATCCCCGGATAACCCTGTCTTTGTGTACAATCCCCTCACCGATACGATCAAGGATGGATATGAGGGTGAAGGCATTGTTGTAATGGCGGTCGATAACCTTCCCTGTGAACTACCAAAGGAATCCTCAGAATCGTTTAGTGAAATCCTCTCATGTTTCGTCCCTGAGATCATGAACGCTGATTTCACCGCACCAGATTTCGAAACAGTAACGTTACCAGTTGAGATAAAAAACGCGGTAATCCTGTATCGAGGGAAGCTTACAC
>DATMXJ010000172.1:0-8864 GCA_035561675.1 Thermoplasmatota archaeon | reverse complement strand
GCGACTTCGATAACTGTCTACTCCTCGGTGGTATGCTCGTTTTCTCCATTTCCATATGACCCAGCGGCTGACTCCGAAGACAGCCGCGATGTCTTTGATGCGGTATCCTTTTTTGTAAGCTTTAATTATACGTTTCCGTATCTCTGGTGTAAGTGATCCCATCCCTCTTCATCCCAATGATAGGGATGTGATCACTTCATTTTACTTTGTTGGCTTTGAAAACGTTGGCGATGTCACTTTACTTTACACTTTGAGAAGATTATTCTTTCCTGCTCATCAAAGGGAAAAAAGGATGGGAGCAGAACAACTTATCAGACAAAAAATGTTAAATGAAATGAAAAAAAAGAGAAAAAAGAGATGTACTGTATCTTTATGTTGTTGTCAGATGATACCGGATTGGGGCGACGTAATCTCCAGCGATTTGACCCAGGGGGATATCACATTTATATTGGACATCATCGGTGGTCAGAGCAGTACCGTTCGCCTGTGCAAGATGGTACGCGCTGAGCGACCCGTAGAAGTAGATCCCACCAGGGGTCGCTGTGAAATTGTTAAAGATATCTAGATCACCACCGCGCACCCAGATTCTCTCTCGAGAGATTGTTGCTCCTGGAAATGTTCTATGAACTAATGTGGTGACATCTGTTGTAAGCGAATAGTTTCCATTTGAGCGGGTGATGAGGGAGATATTACTGTTCGCTGTTGCATTTTCTCCAGGGTGACCTATGATGGTTGGCCATCCGGCGCTGACGATTTCACTATAGGAGTAGATTCCGAACTCGTCTGCGGTCCAGATTGTTATAGGATTTGGTGCGTCTTCACCACTATCGGTGATTGTTATAATAAAATTCCAAGATTCATTATCAGTCGTTGTATTATAGGTGGTATCCCACGCTCCGTCACCAGGGGCGTATCTCACCTGATAACTGGGGATAAACGAGAATGATAGATTATGACATTCGGTAAAACCTGTACTCCCATAGGGGTCCTTTCCAACTCTATCGGTATAGGTTCCCTGTATGAACTCTCCGTTATGGGGCCAGAGCATTCTCCATACAGCGGTTCCTGTGGTGTTTTCATATTGAAGATTTAAATTCCAGTTTCCACCTCTGGTCTGGTTATAGATGCTACTGTCATTTCCTTGATCGTACCATGCGGTAATATCGACAAATTCAATATCATCCCAGCCTTGATCACTACTGATATTGACAATAAATCGGTATTCAGCACTGTTGTTGACATCACTTTGTGCGTTCAGCTTTGAGACCCAGGTTCCTGATTGATTGTATTGATAATCATACCATAGGATTCTTGGTTCCAAATGTAGGACGGTGACATTTAACGTTGTTGAATTATGCCAGATATGCGGGATATCACCAGGATCGGCTTTCCCAATCATGATGATCGGGCCAATAAGAAAGATATTGATCACCAACGAGGTAATTATTGTTATTCCTACGAGGGTAGAAAATAATTTTCTTTTTTGTTCCATCTCCATTTTTTTCACCTTCTTCCACTCCATATCGAGTCACTTTACAACATGTTAACACATGTCAGGTATGCGTTTTGGTTGAGACGGTATTTAAAGCTTATTTGTCAAAAAGTCACTCTGTAATAGAGTCATAAACCGAGAACCTCTTCAGAAAACAATGAACGCTCTTAAAAAAAACTTTAGCACAAAAAAAAGATATCACAGGAAAAAAAAGCCATTCCAAAAATGCAAGGAATACCTATGATATCATTCATCTTAGGTTGTCATGAGATGATAGCTGATAGGAGCAGTATATTCTCCAGCAGTCTGCCCAAGAGGGATATTACATTTATATTCAACATCGTTCGTCGTAAGGCTCGTTCCGTTTGCTTGCGCAAGATGATAAGTTCCTGCAGATCCATATAGATATAACAGATCAGTGAAGGTAGTAAAATTACTCGAAATAGCTAGATCGCCACCTCGCAACCATACTAATTTACGAGACATATTCGCAGTAGGATGAGTATTATGCGTCAAATTACCTACATCCACGGAGAGAGAATAATTCCCGTTTGAACGTGTCAACAAAGTAATATTTGTCTCAGCGGTCGCATTTTCCCCAGGATACCCAAAGATTTCAGGCCATCCTGCGCTGATTATCTCAGTATAGGAGTAAATCCCAAATTCATTCTGAATCCAAGAAACATATCCTTGTTCGTTTGAAGCATAGATTTTAAAATTCCAAGACTCAAGATCATTCGTTGCATTATCTGACGTATTCCAACTCCCGTCACCAGGAGCATATCGGAATTGATACCCGGGCACGAATGAAAATGTTATATTATGACATTCGGTAAATCTTGGACTACCTACAGGATCATTCACAACTCGCTCTGAAAACTGACTCCCGGTAACCTCCCCACCAGTTGGCCATAACATGCGCCAATTAGCAGTCCCGGTTAGGTTTTCATACTGGAAGAATAAATTCTGGTTTCCCCCTAACGTCTGATTATAGGTAGTGCTCTCATCACCCTGGTCATACCAAGCAGTGATATTGATATACGTGATGTTTTCCCACCCATTATCTGCACTGATATTGACAATAAACCTATATTCCGCACTATCGTTCACATCACTCTGCATGTTGAGTCTAGAGACCCAAGTGCCAGACTGATTGTACTGAAAATCGTACCAATTAAACCGTGGCTCTCTGTATAGAATTGTGACATTTAAGGTCGTCTCGTTATACCACTGTTCATTGATATCTCCAGGATTGGCTTTCGCAATTTTAATGATAAAAGGTTCAAGACAGAACATGCCAGTAAATAATGATATTACTAACGCTGCTACAACGAGAACTGTATATATGTTCTGCTTTCCCATCCTTCTAGTCCTCACATTTATTTATCTGATGCAATGGTGTATGATAATATGTTAGGGTGCAAGTTGCTAATTCATTGTCTATCATATAAAACTTTGGGTCAAAATCTTCTGAAATGATTTTCTAGAAACACACAAGGAATATATTTCGTCTCATCTAACGTTCTTTAAATTTTATTTTAGTTGCAACATGAGCCGTATATTCTCCTTGAATAGTACCAAACGGGATGAAAACATTGAATTGGACATGAACATATTGACTGGTATTGTTCTTATGAAAAATACCGGATGTGTTGATGATATCAATTGCGTTTGTCGCTTGGATTCCGTTAAACATCATATCAGTCGTGATATCATCATCCATATCTGCATTCGCACAGATATACACATTATTTGCAATTGGGATAATATCCCCTGATGACACATTCGTCAGATTTTCTTCAAAATATATGCTGATATTATAATTATAGTTTGAACAATACGTGATATTCACTATATTGGTTGTTGCATTATACCCGGGTGGAGCCCTGACATCAACCCAGTTTTTATCAGGTAGTAACAGAGCAAATTTGTAAATCCCATATTCATCATTCTTCCATGCTTTCAAACCACTGGTATCAATCGCAGTGATATTAAAATTCCAAGAGAACGGATCGTTTGTCGTATTTTTGGTTGTATCCCAAGTGTTATTGCTACAAGCCCACCGGGTCTGATTGAGAGGCTTGAAACTTATTTTGATAATTCTTGTAGAGTTGTTGACAATGGTTTGGGTGCAATTACTGGTGACAAGTTGCACTTCATATTTCGGCCATAGTATCCTAAAACTGGCATTCCCAGTCACATTTTCATACCGGAGATACATGTTGAGGTTCCCGCCCGTTGTTTGATTGTACAAGCTGGTTTCACTTCCTTGGTCATACCATGCTATAATGTCGATATAATCGATATAGAACCAGCCGAATTTCGCGGTGACATTAATGGTGAAATAGTACTCGCTATTCACATCAAGCAAGCCAGTCGCATTATTGAGTTTAGACCCACTCTCATTTCGCAAATCATAGCTATTAATCACTGGAGCAATCGGCATTTCATACCGACATCGAGCATCCGCCGAGTTTGGAGGATCCTCCTTATCGCCGTTTACATCAACAGCAACCGAATAAAACCAATAGTAGCCAAAGCTACCTGGAAAATCGAAATTCCAACCCCAAGAAGGACTAGGGTCTGGATTGCTTGCATTGTTCCATTCTCCATACCCAGATTGTTCAGCCCCAGCACTACCCCATGTTGGTGGTGTTGCCCAATATTTCCTGACAAATACATTGTCCACCAGTGCATAATTTCCCGAATTCATACTTACTCCATGCACATGAGAGATAAGATAATCAGCAGTTGTCTTTGTAGAATCAGTCGCTGAACGGGCGCTATCACCAGCGGGAGCCGAGGGTGTGATTTTTGCTGAATACGTAGCACTCGAAACATTAATTTTGACATGATACCAAGTGCTTGTAGAAATGAGTGGAAATGCTGCTCCGAATTGAGTCCAGGTTGAAGGAGCGGAAAACTCAAAAAAACCTCCGTCGGCCGCTGAATTCTGCACCCGCCAACAATATCCATTCGTCCAGGATAAGCTATTGACCCTCCATCCGAACTGATGGATAATCCTTGGGGTCCCAGCCAGGTACACATCGTATTCGATAATCCCGTTGAGTATCTTATAAGCGGTACGAATCCTTGTGTCCTGATAGGTTCTGTTGGCAGGAATTGAATTATCGGGAAGATGTTTCAGCGCGGGACTTGGATTTCCTTGGCTTTGATTAATAAGAATTGAATCAGTATTCCATGAGTCCATCACCCATTTACTCAATCCATTTGAAAAATCATCGAAGAAATAAAACGTGCTATCTCCGCTGCTTGTCGTTAAGGCATTACTATTGCCATAATACAACCAAATCGAAGTATCGTTGCGCGAATTATTGACCCAAAATGTCGCTTGTGCTCCGGCGGTGTAGTTCTTGAGCCAATAAGATAGTGCTGTGGAGTTATCTGAATAGCTGACGAAGCGGATGTCACCAAAATTGCTTCTTGTATGACCATTGCAGGTAACGTTTCCACCACTAGTGTTACCGATAATGATTCGCATTTGATATCCTCCGTTCTTCGCTGATATGTTGAGCTGTTTTCTATAGTGCCAGTTGGGATTCCACCAGCTCGAATTTTGAGGGGAATAATAATACCATATCGTCACGTTTTTCGTATCATCACTCGCCGTTGCGCTGATGAGAAACGGTGATACCGTGACTTCATAAGGCGAAATGACAGCAACTTGGGAGGATGGTTTGGATGTATCGTAGCCACATTGTGTATCGTACTCAGGTGATGTTGGCGGATCTTCTCTTGTCCCTGCATGGTCGGTGGCGAGACTGTAGAAACGATAATGGCCATTACCATTGGGAAACGTAAAATTCCAACTCCAGGGGGCATTTTCATCACTACTAAATGGCACTGCAGCATTCCAACTTGATGTATTATCTGCTCGATACCGATAGGAAAGCGTGACATTTTTCACTCCAGATAAGCTATCACTCGTGTTCGTTACGGTAATTAAAAGAGGGTTTTCTGAGGTGCTATGCCAATAGGTGGAAATTTGATAGACCTGTGAGGAGGGTTGTACGACATCATATCCACCCAACGTATCATTTCCAGTAAAATATTCTACATTGGTATCATTATCTATCGCAAGACTGTAGAATCGATAATAGCCGCTCCCATTTGGGAAAGTAAAAACCCAAGAATTCGCGTTCCAGGGATCAGTATCCACACCAAACAAATAGGAAGTGGACCAGGTATTATTATTCGAACTATAGTAATAGTATAGCGTCACATTCAATAAACCGCTGCCGTTAAAATCTGTCGCCTGCGCAGTAATGGTTAGCGATGTACTATGCCAATATGGGCTAATCGCGTTTACCTCCGAATATGGCTTCGTGGAGTTATAGGCACAATCGGTATCGTTATCTGGTGCAGTTGGAGGATTTTCAGCATTACCAGCATTATCGACCGCGATGCTGTAGAACTGATAGAAACCTTTGGCTTTTGGAAAGTTGAAAATCCAATACCACGGGGCGGCTGTATCTGAACTAAAAAGTTGCCATGACCCCCAGCTAGATCCATTATCGACTCTATATCGGTAGTACAACAAAATATTTTGTAATCCGCTAAGAGAATCACTAGCGCTTGAGCAATTTATAATCACATCTCGGTCAGGTTCGATATACCAATAGGGAATGATTTCGCTTAAATGTGATGAAGGTTTCACCGTATCGACTCCACAAGACGCATCGAAACCTGGAGTACTTGGAGCAGCTTCATTATTCAATTCTCCGTCGATTGCCCTACTGTAAAAACGATAATATCCATCACCTTGTGGTGGGGTAAACGACCAGGTGTAGGGACTCGTTGTGTCGTTCGTCCCGTATCTGCTCCAACCAGACCAGCCTGATACATTATTCGCACTGTAGTTACAATACAAAGCAACCTCTTTTATCCCGGTCCCATTGTCCGAAGCTGTGACCGATATCTGAAACGGCGTTGTCTTTTGCCAATAGGGCATCAACGTATTGACAGATGAGATCGGATACTCATTATCATATGTCCAAGTGAGATTCACATCATTGATTGTTGGAGTCAGATACGTATTACCGGTGAGGTTTATCCTCCACTGCACCCACCGCTTATCAGGAACCTGATTGATGGTCGAATACCAGGTTGCTGTGGAAAGATTCGCCTGCGTACCAGCAGCCCGTACCCAGGTTGTGATCGTAGTACCAGACGGCGCTGTATTTCCAACATGTATATTGTTATAATCCGGCATATTCCTGGCGGTATCATGTACCGCTGAAAGCAAACTACCTGCAGAATGATAACCGCTTTCGTTTCGTTCCACTGTCACATTGACCAGGTCGACATAGACATGCTCATTGTTGTTGAGCCCCACAACCCTCCATCGTATCTGAAAATTCGATTTGAAGTACTGCGAATCTGTGACCTTCTGTGAATACTGAGCCCAGACATCTTGTCCAAAATCATCTAATCTAGTAATTTGATCCCAAGTACTCCCATCGTAGTAATCTAAAAAGTATTCCCCATTATCAGCAGCATCCGAATACCCCCAAAATTTCACATAGATCGCAGTAACATTAGAACCAGCACAATTCATCGATGGAGAAAGGAGGTTACCTGAGGCGCCACCCGCTCCACCAGCTCCATCAAAATCCGCTGAGTAGCTCCCCTCATATACCTCATAGTTTTCCGCATTCCAATTGCTTGTTGTTGGAACCTCAGACCAATCAACAGGTGGCCAGCTCCCCTCAAATCCCTCATTATTAATACGCGTGAAGTTACGAAGATAATATCGTTCTTGCAGATGGAAAGAACCACTGTTGACGTTAATGTTGGTTTTCGTCCCATTATTAAAATCACTTGTGCTTGTTTGCAGCCAGTTCTCAGAGGCGAGATTATAGGCAAAGGCGATGTCATCACCGAATTGGAACATAAGAACGTGAACCCCTGGAGTAAGGACTTGAGAGATTTCAGAACATGTAACGTTGGAGGAAAAATTTGGGATATACACGGAATCATTCATCCAATAACAATCTACAGTCTTGTTTCCGTTGTCAACGTGTAAAAATTTTAAATCAGCATCCGGATCAGAATTACCCCAGCTTGTTCTGTTGACTGCGGTAATAGTCAAATCCGCGCAACCAACCATTGTAAAAAGCACTGTCCAGTTACCACCAATAAGCGGATAACTGTGATTGTTGATAATCGTGATATCACACGTATTTTCATTTCTCCCCATCAGCACAACCATCGGTACAATGGAAGCGGTTAACAAAAGAGTCAGTACAAGAATGATGAAAAATCTCTTCAGACCTTCCGATCTGTATGAACAAAAACTGTCGCCTCCCGTCTGTGTTCTCCAAAAAAACAATGTGTTGGTTTTCTCATTAGTTATTTCCTTTAGTTTGGTTCGAGGATACAGAGAAATCGCTGTTCGTATCGGCTCCTGGGTACTTTCAAAATCATCTGAGGGGTGGTACAAATCTCTCGTTTTTCGCTTCGAGTCATCTTTATTAGACTCGATTGTGTGTTTTTTAAGGACGCTATCGACGAATCTTTCAATGTTTGCTTCAGATACTTCCTGCTTTTTTTGCTGATAACAACATCGTAATTCGTCTTCAGAAAGCAGATTCTTTTGTTTCATTGTAGGTTCAAAAACGCCAATAATCGTGGAAAAAAACAGACAAAAATCACCGATGACCACCTGAAACGATATTGATGAGGCTTCTATGTCATCGACGAGTACCTTAATCGTCCAGCTACCAGGATTCACCTTTTGAGAGGTCCTCAGATAAAACAAATAGGTAGTGTTTTGCTTCGAGCATTGAGAAGAATCGATGTAGGAAATGTCGTATCCACTGGTATCATTCCAAGCACCATTGTCGTATTCCCATCTGTAATAATTATTCTCAGAACGATCCTGTGGTTTGGGTTCGGTATCTCCATTGAATGCGATTATGCAGATTTTTTCATGTTCTGTTGGTAACGTCACATCGAG
Source organism: Thermoplasmatota archaeon (assembly GCA_035561675.1). GTDB lineage: Archaea > Thermoplasmatota > E2 > DHVEG-1 > DHVEG-1 > SM1-50. Next base: position 393 of record DATMXJ010000172.1, on the reverse strand, counting down.
ATATTGGAACGCGCCTGCGATAAGAACAGAATCTCCTAGTGACACATGAGACGGGAATGCAAGGTCTTTCTCTGGGGACGCCTCAACGCAATTCAGACTAACCAGAAGGAACGGCAGTACCATTACGACAATGACTGCTTTTCTGTCTATGCCATAGGCTCGCAACCCATCCGAAATATGCATCCGAAAAAAGTATCACTTTTCCTTATTTATATCTTCCTTTCACGTTTGTTTTCTTTTCGGTGAATCAGGATGAAATAGGGGTTCCACCCCTATAACTCCGTTCCGCCTTCGTTCCTCGGCAAGCCCTATCGGGCGTTGCCGTATCTCACTCGGCGGTCATGCTACGGTTGGCAATCGCTGCTGCTTTTCATCAATAACGTACGCATTGTG
>DATMXJ010000171.1:0-3392 GCA_035561675.1 Thermoplasmatota archaeon | reverse complement strand
TAGCAGAACCATTATCAAGGGTCTTCCCTTGACCAGCATCCCCCGCCCCGACCAATGTCACGGTCGCTTCGCTAATCGGGTCTGCGCGTTCATCACGGGTGGTGACTTTCACCCAAATCGTGTAGGTCTTCGAAAACGTGAATTTTCCGCCTCCATCAGACCCTGGGCTTTCTGCAATAAGTGCGCTCGAGGTCACCTGTACGCTCATCGCTCTGGTTGCCTTCGGGATCATAAAGACGACCGCTGCAATCACTGCGACTGCAACAATCATGATTACGATCAGGTACATCGGGATGCCTAACACATCCCCACGTTCGTTCTTCCTAAAATTCTTTTTATACATTTCTTTTTACCTCCCGACTTTTAAGATATTTGATGAAAGCAGATATATACATGTATCTTTTTAATTCTTTTGCAATAAAATTTTTATAATACAACGATGACACATTTTGATCATCGCTTTCTTGCTTGGTTCCGAAAAGAAAAAAATGCCTCATCTTATTCAGATGAATAGCGTTATTTGAGTTTCTTAAGGATCAATTTCGCTACTTTTTCTCCTGAGAGAAGCATGCCACCGAAAATCGGGCCCATCCGTGGGGCACCATAGACTGCATTGGCACCCATGCCAGCGATAAAGAGACCAGGATAGACCTCTTTTGTGTTTTCCACGACGGTCCGTTCCCCTATCTCTGCACACATGGATCGTTCTTTCTCAAGATCACCACTTGGCGTGTTCAACGCTCCGACCTTCCGGCGTACGATATGACAGATCTCAGCAGCATGACCGGTAGCGTCAATACAGTAGCGTGCTCGAATCGACAAGGGGTCCACATGTAACCCAGCGATCTCGACTGCACTCCAGTTAATCACAAACCCATTGACCTTCTTTTTATCCATCAGCACGTCCTCAACAGAAATCGTATTAAAAATCCGGACACCGGCATCAATCGCGGCTGAACACAGTTTCGTGGTCACCTCGATAGAATCAGCACTGTAGTACCCTTTTCCCTCGTCTTTGATCCGCACACCAACATCTTCCAGGATGTGCTTCGATTCTTTTTGTACGACGATAACCGGGAAGGTCATCCCCCCACCCCACATGCCGCCACCAACAGAGAGTCTCCGCTCGAATAGGATGGTTTTTTTCCCTGCGTTTGCCAAGTATCTTGCAGCAGTCAAGCCCGCAGGCCCAGCCCCAGCAATAGCAACATCCACATCAAAACTATCACTGAACTCTTTCGAAAATCGTTCAAAGATAATACGTGTGACTGTGACATCATCGATACTGATACTAAACACCTCGACATCGACCCATATTTTTCGGAGATTCTTAAACATACCGCTAATGATTTATAGCCCAGGGGGTGTTTCCTGCTCGTGTTGAGTATCAGACGTGTGCAGCCAAACGATATTTTCCCAGTCATAGCTCTTGCGTTTGAGACATTACCAGAACGCTATAACCCCTCTATCTTCACGCAGTTCTACGAGTCTTTCCCTGAGGGTTTCCTCGTGGCTCTAAACAATGAGACGATTATCGGGTTTCTCATCGGTATAAGAACAACCCCGAACGTCGCACGGATCCTCATGCTTGCAGTAAAAGATACGTATCGCAAACAAGGAATCGGTTCATCACTGCTGGCACAATTCATCAAAGAGATGAGACAGCAATATGTCACCAGCGTGGAGCTTGAAGTCCGCACGTCCAACAAAGGTGCTCTACGGTTTTATCAAGCTAGAGGCTTTCTGCTTCAAGACACGTTACAGCAGTTCTATCAAAACGGGGAAAACGCGTATTGCATGCGTAAAGAATTATGACCGATGTGTCACTTTTTCTTTCTCGGTCATGAAGCGGATGGCCATCTGATCAAGACGGTTCGCTATTTTCTCCAGGCCGGGGTCGCCGTTGTTGTCAGAGAGGATCCCTGCGATATCTTTACTGAGGGTGAAAACTGCTAGTTTATGCTCACGTTTCGACTTATGAATCTGATACGGTGTGATTTCGAGTTTCTCATAGGCGCTGTGGTCACATCCGTTATGTTCACAGATCTGTTCCAATTGACTTCGGATTTGATATAAAAACGTGTGGAGTTGTATGAGTTCATCTTTCTGCATTGTTTTTGTCCTTTCCCTTGCCAAGAATAGTATAACGACTTTTATATTTTTTCTAGGCAGCCGTGTCTGTACCTGCTTCACATTGACATGATTGTTAACGTCAGTTGTATGTTATAAATTTATTGAAAATCGTTTTTTGTCAACACTTTGACCGCTTTAGGCATTTTGACCACATTGCCCAGCTTAATACCAACGATTTCCCTAACGTTCTTATTGTTCGCAATGTCCAGCAAGCGTTGCGTCACGATTCCATCAAAGACAATGGCAGAGACATTATCACCTTTCTTTATTTCGTCAGTGAGCTCCCGGACAGGTATCGTCCGTATCTCTTTGCCGTTCTCGTCTAACAACACAGCTTTTAATGACCCGGAGATCTCATTGAGTATCGCTTCGTAATTCTTCTGCTTCTCTGTCGAAATCACCGGCTCTTCGACAACCTCAGGGGCACTATCTTCTTCCTTGCGGGTCTGTTGTTGTTCCTTTTTCTTTGAGAAGAATTCTTTTTTCATCTTCGGCGCTTGCTTCTCGCCATTATCCAAACGCTTGTCCTCACCGTTCTTCCCCTCGATTTTGATGTTGTACATATCCATGTATTGCTCACGGGGGATCTTGTTCTTCAATGACTTCATGATGAGTTTCTGAGGGATTTCTTCCACCTCTCGTGTCTGTGGCGCCCGTGCGATAAAATCAACGTCAGCAACTTGCAAAAGCTCTCGGAGGATGAGTTCCCCACCGCGATCTCCATCGACGAAAACAGTGGTGATTTTTTCTTTCGAAAGATCAATGACGGTCCGTGGGACATTGGTTCCACCAACCGCGATGACGTTCTTAATACCATATTTTAACAAGTTGAGCACATCGCGTCTGCCTTCAACAATCACGATAGCATCGCTATCATTGATATTCGGGCCAGCAGGACAATGGTCATGACCGTAACTGGTGATCTCCTCGACCTGGACCGCCTGTCGGACGTTCTCTGAAATGCTCTCACTGTCGGTCTTGCTTCTCTCCATGACCTCATTCAGTAATACCTTCGCTCGTTCGATGACCTGTTTTCTTCGCGAGACACGAACATCCTCGACTTCCTCAACATGGATCGTCGCTTTACAGGGTCCGACCCGATCGATGCTTTCAAACGCTGCAGCGAGGATAACGGTTTCAACTTTGTCTAAGGATGTTGGGAGCGTAAGAACACCATCGCTTTTGCCGTTCTTGGAATCAAGTTCTACCTCGATTCGTCCGACCCGAGCGGATCGTTGTAATTCTCGCAGGTCTAGTTC
>DATMXJ010000170.1:0-2476 GCA_035561675.1 Thermoplasmatota archaeon | reverse complement strand
CGTATCATGGAACTGATGCGGTATTTGCTCCTGGCGATGTCCATTATGAGACCCTTCAGGTGAAGCTTGACCCGGGTGTCGGTAATGAGTATCAGTTCGACGGGATAGACGTTACCATCGAAGCGACCATGAATCAGGTACCATAAAATCATAAAAGTACAGCGTTGACGCTGACGGGGGAGAGTATTCTCTTTCCTCCTCTCTTTCTTTCTTTTTCGCCTGGAAAAAAAACGTTCACAAGAGAAATAATAGGGAAAAAAATGGTTATGTTAGGAAAACAAGGGAAAAAACAATTCAGATTGATTCATGTATTATTCCTTCTCGTCTGTGTGTTCTCGCTGCCAAGGCTCATACCTTCCTTTTCTGGTACGACTTCATCGTTTTCTGATACGGAGACCATCACGGCGACGTTCCGTATGGGATCTACACCTTGTGTGCATCGAGAAGGGTTTTGGTGCCATCAATCCTTGGGAGTGGCCTGTGGAACACTTGACCATCGGTGGGGTCTTGTACACAAAAGCAGAGGCGATCCGGGTGATGCATACGCATTGTGCGCAGGATAAGACCTATGACTTGTTCCGCGAGCTTGCTGCAACGATGCTGAATCTTTTCTGCGGCTGTAACCCTGAGTGTATCCAGGAGACGGTTGAGTGTGCTGACCATTGGTTGGTCGCTCATCCGGTTGGCAGCGATGTTCATGCGAATTCTCATGCATGGAAGCTTGCGAAACAGTGGTGGAAGCAGCTTGAGCAATACAACAAGGGGTTGCTCTGTGAAGAGTCCTGTAACTGTCCCCCGGATTCTCCGCGTGATTGTTCCCAGCATTCTAAGCATCCTGTAACAATGCATCAATTGCAGGTGTATGTCTCTGATGTTGATTATGATGAGCTTTCGGTCAGTTTCTACAACGCCTGCAATGACAGCATCATGGGGGAATATTCTATGGTGGAAAGCGACAGCATCGTGTCACTTTCTCTGGATGAAGTCTCTGCGAATGAATCGTTCAGCTGGTATGTGATTGTCTCTGACCAACAAGCGGCGACCATGTCACCAACATGGACGTTCACGATTGATGCTAATGATACGGAAACGATGAATGGTGATAATGAGACATCTGATAACACATCATCGCCACCAGGATCTTTCGATTTCGTCGATCTGTCTCCTTTGACAGCGGATGCTCATACGACGTATACATTCCAGGTTCAAGCATTAAACAATAGTTCTGTCCCGGAGATCATGGTGGTGTACTGGTGTAACGAGACGACACAGACCAGTCTCATGCTCTGTGATCATGAAGGGAGCTGGAACGCATCGATCATCATTGCGTCGAATGTGACACGGTTCTGGTATCGGTTGTATATTGCGTATGAGACCGGACTGTGGAATCCTATGGAGGAACATGAAGTATCGATACCTGATGGAGGTGATGGACCATGAGGAGCATTCAGGAAATCGAATCTATTATTGACTCGCTTCCCTCACCACGCGTCACTCCAAAAATAACACAAACAAAGAGGAAAAAATCATTCTGGAAAACACTGACGGTGATAGGCATTTCCCTGTGTACAATCCTTGTTGCGATGATGGTGTTAACAGGGATGCTGCAGGTGTTGATCGTGTTGAGCGGCTCGATGCAACCGACGTTCAATGCTGGTGATGTTATTCTTACGGTTGATACCCCGGTTCGTTCGCTCAAGGTCAACGATATCATCACGTATTGGTCACCGGATAACATGAAGAGTCTGGTGACGCATCGCATTGTTACTATAAGTAAGGATAGTCAGGGTCTTTCGTTTCAGACGAAAGGTGATGCGAATGAAGGCGTTGATCAGTATGTGGTGCCTGCTGAGCTGGTTGTCGGTCGCATGGTGCTCACGATACCGTATGTCGGGCATGTCGCTTCGATTTCTCATTCGTTTCTCGGGTTTCTGCTGTTGGTTCTCGCACCTGGTATTGTGGTGATTAGTGCTGAAGTCCTAAGTATCGTTAAGAAAGAAAAAACAACATAGGAGTTCCGTACCTATAACCTTGCTTTCCCTCGATTTTTTTTAAAAAAATAAGATTAATTTATCACTTAATAAAAGAATCTGGTTTTATTTTTTTTATTTAAGAAAACTGAAATAATAAAGTTCAGTGCAGATCTAAGAAAGAAAATGGCTGACTCAGCTCATAGAACAAGAATAACAATGTTGATTTCTTTAATTGATTCAAAAGAATTGAAAGGGAAAATCAGATTATTACAAAAGGCTTCGTTTAATATCGTATAAAATGAGGCTAAAGGAATGTTTTTAAGGGAGAAATTGCTTCAAATCTGCAAGCTTGAGACAAAGGTTATGAAAAAAATAACACTAGTATTGTTTGTTACAACGATAATAACTGTATGTTTATTGAATGGATGTACTCAACAAGATAATAATTCCAATACAAACTCCAATACTGCAGATTCAGATAATGATGGTTATCCTGATAATAT
>DATMXJ010000169.1:0-4134 GCA_035561675.1 Thermoplasmatota archaeon | reverse complement strand
ACATTATATGATGTTAAGTTGTACACCCTGGAGTGATGATCGTATATCTGAAATACCTGGCCCATATCTCCCAATTTTTTCAGTTAACAAGACCGTAGGAGAATTCTTAGTAAATCAAGGTGTGAATTCCGATAATACCATATCTGGTTATATTGATCAGGTGTATTATGAGGGAACGACCCCAAGTAATGGAATAGATGCATATGACATCGTTGGTCATATTAATATCCCGAAGAGCCCTGAAGATAAAATTGTTGTCATTTCAAATAGACAGGATTCTTGGTGGGGTGAATGCCCGGGTGACTCTGGCGCTGGGGCAGGTATTGTTCTTGGTATCGCGAAATATTTCAAAGAACATGATATCACACCGAAATATAATCTGACATTCCTTCAGACCACCGGAGAAGAGCTACAAATGCGTGGAGCATATTTCTATAGTGATAATCATAGCGAAGATAATATCTTTCTATTTATCGGTACAGATCAATTAGGTATGGAACAGCCAGGATCATACTTAAATTTAAATTATAAGAGCGATAGCACTCGAAGGATTGTATATGCAATTACTAATGAAACTCATTATGTTCAACGAACGAAGTATCAAATTAATAATACTCCTGCTTTCGCCGATAATGCCCCAGATAATGCCCCTGGATCAAACTGGGGTGATTCAACTGATGATCATGTATGGAAACGAAGGGATATGTATGATAATTCTAATCCCTGTGACACAATCGTAGTTAATAAAGAAAATTGGACATCTCATCATCAAACCGGTTTAAATTTCAATGAAGGCGATTCACTGAAAAACACAAACCGTAGCGACCTGAATATCACCTTTGAACTATTTTGGAATATCACAAAATACTTTTGTGTAAACCCAGACTGCGAGTTTGAGAATCTCGTTTTCACTGAATTTGATTCACCAGCTGATGGAGATACACTTCTTGATTCCATACGAGCAGATTTTTCCATCAATTCTGTCCTACCAAACGACAAGGTGATGGTGAACGCAACACTATGCGATCAGAATAATAATGGTGCGGTTGTCGCATGGAAAGTTACTAATTATACGATAACGACACTAAGTCAATCCCATCCTTATAACATTACAATCACAATCCCTGATACAGATGCACAAGGCGAGTATTCACTTCAACTTCGCCTCTACAATTCAACAGGTCGAATTAATAAAATCATCGATTCAGATGATGATGAACCAAATGAAATCCAGAATTCTGATTCTTTCCATTTGTATCATCCGTTTGGAAATCCTACTCCCGGTAACCTCTACCATAGTACTGAAGATATCATCCGTGGCTCGTATTTCACCGCAAATGAATATGGCACTGCCCGTAACATCACCGCATACGTGCAAGCAAATACATCCGGTACCTCAGTCCATTCGGTGTGCATGATCTATCGAAAGAACGATTCCAAGTTGATTGGAAGAACTGTTGAGATTCTCCCAGCGACCGGCCGAACTCCTCAATGGAGGATATACAATTTCACAACACCATATCCTGTCTTGGAGGAAGGCACCGAATATGTGCTCGTCTGTTGGAGTGACGGTCTTTGTAACCTGTACTACGATCATATCCCTCTCACGACACGGGGACGATATGATTCTCATACCTATGGCGTGCCCCCAGATCCTGCAGTATTTATCCCTGATACGAGTTTATACTCAATTTATTGCGGATATAGAAATGATACGAACCCGCCTTGGGTGACAAACATCACGGAGAATCCTCATACGGTAGGGTTTGGAGGGAACGTGACGATTTCTGCGGATGTCGTGGACAATGAAAGCGGTGTGAACACAGTCACCGTGAACATCGGTTATCCTGGTGGTAGAGCAGAAAATAAAATGATGACCCTTAAATCGGGTGACACGTATCAGTATGTATTCAATAACACCTGGCTCGTCGGACAGTATAATTACACCATTTGGGCCACAGATAACGCCAATAACACAAGTAACCATTATGATAGACATCATTTCCATGTCTCTGCTGATGCTTCTATCAGCATCGCCACTCTTCAAGACAGCTACAGCGGCAACCAATATATCAATATCACAGATCCGCCAAACATACCTGAAAATTACACAGTAGTCAATCGAGGACTTACCTGGGATGAATATTACAATGCTATCACAGGGCAAAACATTCTTGAGGTTTCAACTGGACCTGTGAACTACCAAGAGGATAACGGCACTTGGACACCTATCAACAATACCATAAGCCAACTTGCGGCCAATCATCCTGCCTACGTGTATGGTTATCGTAATGGAAACAATCATGGGTTATATGGCGCGTATTTCAAATCCAATGCGCAGAATGAATGGCCAGTTGCATTCACCTACAACCGGTCAGACGACCCCACCACCTACGTTATTAGAAGTAAACTCGTTGGTGTCGGATATGTTGATCCGCAGAGCAACTGGGCGTACCAGTATCTGCAGAACATTCAAAGCAGCCAAGGACAATTCACCGGAAATACCATAACCTATGAGGATGTTTTCACCGGCACCGATGTCACTTGGAGCTACGGCAACACCGGACTCAAAGAAGAAATCACTCTCAGCAACACGACAAAAACATTGTTGCAGAACCATCCGCCATCACAATACGGGTTTAATGACGCAAGCTCCTATCTTGTGTTCATCACCAAACTGGACCATCAGAGCCTCAACCTCTATAATAGTTCAGGGTTGCTTGATGGAAACGTCACGATCTCGGATAATGGAGTGGAATTCAGGGATATGCTCGGGCAGTTCAAATGCGCTCTGCCTCTTGGAGAAGCGTATGAATCGAACAACGAATCAGTTCGACAGAGACTTACGTACCGTATCGTTCGGTATCATGACGAGACGTATCTTCTCTCTGGACTCCGTGTAACAGATTTGAACAGCATGACATTCCCCGTGGTGATAGATCCGACGATAACAATCAATGTAAGCTCCAGTAGTGATGAACGAGGAAATTATAATTCAAACTACCAGACTGCCTGGTCAGCGACCACAAGCAACCTCATTACTGATCCGTACATCGTGATAGGCCAGAGGAAGGCATCAAATATCTATATGATTCATCGGGGATTTGTGTTCATTGACACGTCATCATTACCTGCAAACGCTGTGATCGATGACTCGGTTCTGAGCCTCTATAAATATAGTGATTCATCTACGACTGATTTCTCAATTACAATTCAGAACGGCCAACCAACGTACCCACATGACCCCCTGCAGACATCCGATTATAACAAGGCCTTGTATTCAGGTGATGGCGGTAAGCTGAACACCGCCAGCCTTGTCAACGGGTACAACAATATCTCCCTCAATAGTACTGGTTTGGGATGGATCAATCGAACCGGGTGGACAAAACTGTGCCTGCGGAGCAGTCGAGACATCAGCGGCATAGCACCCACTGGTAATGAATATGTCACATTCTACTCGAGTACACAAGGAAGTGCCACGATACCGAAGCTGATTATTACTTACCGGAACCAATCAAAGATCAAGAACACTGGTTCCACAGATATCAAAGGATACTTGTTGATACAGGTGCAATTCTATGAAACCGGTAAAGGCGTTGCCCCGAGATGGGTCGTCGACAATGATACAGTGAATGAGACCTCCCCCCGGATCATCAACAGCGGCAGCCAATTGGGTCTTGACACAGTCTTCAACGGTAAAATCAGAACATCAAATCTCCAGCATGGGACAGGCACCTATCGTGTCTACACTGCGTTCCGAGACCCTGAAGGCACCATCCTTAGGACTAATGATGGAACCGAATTGAAAGCCTGGTGGCAGTTCAGCAAAACATAACGAGAGTATTCTTCAGTGATAAAAAAAGAGATCAGGAAAGTATAATCCAGCCTGATTTTCTATATTTTTTTTTTTGTTAATCATAACAAGTGCAAAGCCACCAAGAGATACTTCTTCCTCAGAATCTAAAATGATCATAATACTATCACAATGATCTTTTCAAAATTTGACCAGTATCATAAAACACAAAAAACTATTAACAGCATGGCTTGATTTTTCTCCGGGAACTGTGGATATGATCCTAGTGGTTAATGACTAAGAAATAACCCCTAAAAAAGCGTCGAGGATCTCAACGGTAT
>DATMXJ010000168.1:0-3436 GCA_035561675.1 Thermoplasmatota archaeon | reverse complement strand
CATCTATATTTCATTTGTCGTGGCACGACATCTGAATAGCATTCTGCTCAGCACTAACGCAGGAAATCCCTTCGAAGGAACAACGATTGATGTCGGAGCAATTCTCACCACCGTACCTCCTGAGGTCTTCACACAGAATTTTTTCCTTATTTTCATTGTCCTCCTTGCGCATTCATTTCTCATGGGATTGACGATACGATCGCTTCGAGGCAGCCATTTCATTGTCACCTTTTTTTATTTCATTCCCTTTGCTTGGATTGTTGCAATCACCTCAATAGCGGTAGACATTGGATTACGCGGATACCTCGGGATGTAGCAGAAGAGCAAAAAAGTCGTTTAACTTTTTATTCTAAATAATAAAATAATTATTGTAAATCGATTATGGAATGCACATAGGCACTTGGGGTGGTAAACCCAATGACTCCATGAATACCATGTTCTGGATAAATCTCCCCGATCACATCGGTGCGTGTTCCTATTCCTGAGAGACATGTAGTAGTGTTCACGATGAGAACAACCAGATCCTCATCATCAATCACAGGTTTTGTCGCGTTACATGAGCCATCGATATCTCGTATCACAAGAACACCGAACTGAGATGATGTCAGGTTGCTTGCGTTCAACGTGTCAAATAAACCATTGGAGATGGATTGGCGAAAACAGGTGCTTGAATAATTGAGTATTACTTTCTTTGCTGAATCCGAAAGAGTTAGAATCGCATAGGTAAGATCAACATCATCCGACGCTGATGTAGTACTGACGAAGATAGCGAGTTGAGAAATTGTTGAATTTTGCACATAACCGCTCACAAAGGTGACTTGAAGGCCGCTAGAGATATCTCGTATCGTCTCTTCACTGGTTTTTATCGCTTGGTTTTGGAGATTATTCATCGTCTGTATCATCACCGAAGCGGTGACTCCAGCGACCATGATCATCGCGATAAAGATAATCAAAGCTCCGATACCAACGTCAGCATCGAGATTTGTTCTGAGTTTTTGGAACGACATAGAACTCGTTCTTACTTCATACCCACTGTGTTTCCGAGGGTATGAAGAAGTACTCCCACCACATAAACAGAAATACTAAACAGCATAAAAAACTATGGGTTTTAAGGACTCCTGATTAAGAAGGAGAAAAATCAAAGAAAAAAAAGAGATAAGTGGGTGTTTTACACCCAAAGCTTGTCGTTTTTGTTTGCGCTTTAATAGAGGTCGTAGACAGTATCAGGATATGATGCTGGTGTTCTAAAGGCAAAGACACCTGGTGCACCACTTTCAGGAATGACCATACCCCAGATATCAGTTCTTTCGGTCAGTCCACCAAATAATGCATCAGCGGATATTGCTAATAGAACATGATCTCCTCTATTAATCACTGGATTTGTACCTACACATGAACCGTCAGCGTCTTCCAGGACAATGATACTAAATGAGGCATCTGTAGCGAAAGCTGTTGTATCAAATACTCCTGTTGCCGCTGGAACATTACATGCGAGTGTGGTGTTGTATATTATGAGGTATTTATTTGTCGAGTCTGAGAGCTCTACAACCGTGTTCGAAAGATCAATATCTTTTGAACCTGAACGCGGAGATACACAGATTGTGATATTACTTATCGCACCAGCTCCAATTTGACCAGTTATATCTTCAATACCAATTCCAGTCGCAACTTCTTCAGTTGTTTCTTGACCTGTTTGCATTGCTTGAATCTCTAAACGGTTCGCAGTCTGAATCAACACTGAAGCTGCAATACCCGCGACCAGGACCATCGCAATAAACACAATCATTGCACCAATACCCATGTCACCAAGATCATCTTCCTTCAACATTTTCTTAATATTTCTCATTTTTTTCATCCTCCTCAATAGAGATCATAGACTTGTTCGGTAAGTGATGATGGTACTCGGAAAGCAAAGATTCCGGATGCACCTTGTTCAGGTGACACCAAACCCCAAATATCATCTCGTGGGTCTAGTCCACCCGCAACTGGGAAACACGCATCAGTATTTATTGTCAACATCACAAGATCCCCACGGTTAATGACTGGATTGCTCGCTGTTAATGAGGAATCTTCATCCTGCAAGACAAGGATACCAAATTGTTCATTGGTCATATTCCAGAATCCAGTATTGAAAATATTTCCGTCTTCATCAATACTCGAATTGAATTGTAACGCTGTAGGACTATAGGTGAGTAACGTTTTTACTGATCCATCTGTCAATTCAATTACAGTTTGGCTCAGATCAATATCACCTGATCCAGCCCGTGCTCGAACAGTGATAGTCATCTCGGTGATCAAACCAAGGGTGTTCTGCCCCTCGATATCAATAACAGCAAGACCAGTTGATACTTCACGTGTTGTTTCTTGACCCGTGGTCATCGCTTGTATTTCTAACTTATTTGCAGTCTGTATCAGTACTGAAGCTGCAATACCAGCAACCAAGACCATCGCGATAAAAACAATCATCGCACCGATACCCATGTCACCAAGATCATCTTCCTTCAACATTTTCTTAATATTTCTCATTTTTTCTCATCCTCCTCAGTAAAGATTAAACACAAGATCGGAAGCATAAGATGCAGGTGATGTAAAAGCAAAGACACCGGGTGCTCCTTCTTCAGGTTGTATTAAACCCCATACATCTGTTCTTGTGGGAAGGCCTAATGGTGCGCCACTAAATACCAAATCCAGATTTACGGTTAACATCACCTGATCTCCTTTGTTGATGACAGGTGTTGCTGCTGATATGGAACCATCTGCGTCTTCCAGGACAATAATTCCAAATGTTGTTGAACTCAAACCATCATAGAATCCAGGGGTAAAGAAATCTCCATTAATATCAGTAGTATCCTGGAACTCAGCTCCATACATCAGGATAACCTTTTTACCTGAGTCTGAGAGTTCTATATAGGTTTGTCCAAGATCAATACTAAATGATCCTTGGCGGGGCTGTACTGTAATTCCCATGAGACTAAGGTTCTCCTGTAAAGCTGTCCGGTAACCATTAATAGATGTGACCGCTAGACCGGTTGAGACTTCACCAATTGTTTCTTGCCCTGTTTGCATCGCTTGTATTTCCAGCCTGTTTGCCGTCTGTATAAGGACGGAAGCAGCGATACCAGCTACGAGTACCATTGCGATAAACACAATCATCGCACCAATACCCATATCCCCGATATCATCAGCTTTTAACTTTTTCGTTATTTTTCCCATCTGGTTTATATCCCTCCTATAGGTTGCTTTTTTCATTTTATTAAAAGTTGCGTCAAATATTACAACTTTTGAGAGTGCGTACCCTAACAAATAAAAAAATTCTTTAAATAGCTTGTTTGCAGATACACTACCATATGCATATGCAGGTATTAGTGCAAAAAAAAAATTTATCAGATAAAAAAATATTTCTTAGTCAAAGAGGCACAATCTAATAAAATTATGT
>DATMXJ010000167.1:0-5588 GCA_035561675.1 Thermoplasmatota archaeon | reverse complement strand
ACGTATTTCCCCACCGATTTTCTTCACTGATTTTTCTTCTTGAAGGATGGTCGAGGTTTCTCCTTCTGCGTTATTGGAAAATTCCTTTCCTTTGACATAAAAATCTGGTTGTAAGAGCTCGATGGTTTTCGCGACATTTTCATCTTTTTCGAGAGTCACATAGTCAACATCTGCCAACGAGGCGACAGATTCTGCTCTGAGATGCTCATTAAACACAGGTCTCCCCGGTCCTTTTTTCACAAATTTATCAGGAATAAGAGTAACAACCAATATATCTCCATATTTTTTCGCTGCCTTAAAATGACGAATGTGCCCTGGATGAAGCAAATCAAAGCATCCATGACTAAGAACAATTTTTTTTCCCTTCAGTTTTTCTTTTTTAATAATATCCGGTAACTCAGTAAGATTGACTATCTTATTTTCATTCATTGATACTCACTTTGATAGGTATTTAAACCAATCTTCGGTTGCTTTATTAATTTTCTGAGGAGTCCAGAGGGGAGCATTTTTCCAGTCTTGTATGTGGTCAACCATTATTTTTACACCTTTCTCGAAAGAAACGGATGGTTTCCATTTTAGTAATTTCTGGATTTTTGTAATGTCTGCATGAGTCTGTGGTGGCTCCCCTGGTCGTTTTGGAATATATACTACCTCGCCTCCAAGGTACTCAACCAATAGATTGATACTTTGTGGGTTTCCACTCCCTATATTGAAGGATTCGCCAGTAATATCTGATTCGGCCGCCATAACACATGCATTAACGACATCGGTGACATAAATAAAATCACGCAGTTGCTTTCCATCTCCGACGACAGTAAAAGGTTTACCGTTGAGTTTCTGCGCAAGAAACACACCAAAGACTGCACCATAAGTGCCACTAGTTCGTGCCCGCGGTCCATAAACATTGAAAAACCGCATTGACACCACAGGCAGTTTGTACACCTGACCCCAATGGAAAACAAGTTCTTCGCCCATATATTTTGTTAACGCATATGGATATTGTGGACGGATATCAGCTGTCTCCGATGTTGGATAATGGTCAGGGATCCCATAACTTGAAGATGATGCAGCATAAACAAAACGCTTCACCTTTGATTTTCGCGCTGCCTCGAGAACTGAGAACGTGCCATTGACATTTGCTTGGAAATAATCACTAGGACGTTGAATGGAAGGGACAATATCAGCGAGTGCAGCGATATGAAACACCCAGTCAACCTTCCTGAAATACTTTTCGATGATTTCAAAATCAGCGATGTCAGCCTCTACAACCGAAAGCATCTGGTTTTTTTCATGATGCTGAAGATTTTCTGGGCGTCCCGTACTGTAATTATCAATGACAATGACCTGATGACCATCAGCAAGAAGCCGGTCGACGATATGGCTGCCGATGAATCCTGCTCCACCAGTGACTAGGGTTCTTTTTTTACTTAACATACTCACATTCCACATTTGATGTTACAGTAAGGAGGTAATTCATTCGTGTTTATATATTTTTAAACGAGAAATAAGAGGAATCCCAATCAATTATTACTGAAAATCAATGTGGAAGAGTGATCGTATTTTACTGGTATCGAGATTTTGTTTCATAGGGTTTGCAGATCCCTGTACCGGTTGAAGTAATCCTTCATATTCAATGTGTTTCGCATCGCAGAGGTTTTTAACACGTTCGTAATAACTCATCATCTTGGTACCTACATGGTACACTCCATAATGAGTATCATCTATCATGTTTTTGAGAATCTTTAGTAAATCTGAAAGAAATACATAGCAGCGAAACACATTATCATAAATCTGGACTGTTTTCCCATCTATTATTTGAAGAAACGCTTTGTCAATAAATGAGGATGAATCTGGACTGCCAAGGGAATGCATGATTGGTAGCCGTAGGATATGGTGGTTCTTGACCTGTTCCTGTATCATTTTTTCGCAATGAAGCTTGAATTCCCCATACTTCCAGAGTGGATTTGTTGGTGATTCTTCGTTAGGATGGGGATGGGAACCATCGAACACTTTATCTGTTGAGAGGAAAAAAAGATGTGTATCGCTTGAGATACAGTCCAGAATATTCTGTGTGATGTTAATATGTGATTCTTTTGCTAATTCAGGGTTTTGTTCATTGATTTGAGGTTGTATTAACGCTGCGAAATGATAAACAATATCTGGTGTATATTTCTCAAAAATCTTCTTAACACTCTCTGGTTTACGTAAATCAGCGGTTTGACAAATGTACGAGCACGAGTGTGTATTTGTTTTTATATCGATACCAATACATCGGTACTGGTGGAGAAGAGGCAACAATGATTTCCCGATGTAACCGTTTGATCCTGTTACAATAATCAGGGGTTGCTTTGTTGCTTTCTGGTTAGAATTCATTTTTTTTTCTACCTTCATGACCTTTTACAACTTTTAATTTAAACTGAATATTGCACGGCAAAATCAGAAGAAAGGGGAGGAATCTGGGTCTTCCCTCTGGTTTATACCTCATATATGTTAATTTATATGAGATTTTAAAATACGGTTTCGAATCAAGACTCATTCGATCGCTATCGTAAGCATACTCGTTAAAGTATCCTTCACTAATCCTCTGTTTATGCCATACTCTTGAACTGGCAGGTGCAAGATAATGAGGGGAGATAAATTCGATTATCGCCTCTGGTTTACAAACCCGGTACAACTCATCGAGCAGAAAATCTGTTTCATAACAATCAAGATGTTCTATGAAACTATTGGCATATACCACATCGATTGTGTTATCGTCAAATGGCAGCTTCTCATGTCCAAGGTTACAGACAACATCAACCCCCTCACCTTTGAAATGATCGATATTAACAAAACCTTCTTTTATGTCTCTTCCACAACCAAGATGTAGTTTTACCACGAACTCCAACCACCATCAACAATGATGTTTTGTCCTGTGACAAATGATGAGGCATTTGAAGCAAGATAGACAACAGCACCAGTTATTTCATCTGGTTGTCCAATACGACGCATAGGAGTTCGTTGCGTGATTTCATGGATGTAATCAAGTCGTTCTGGCACCCCTGGGCGTTTTTTAGGGAAATAACCTGGGCTAATTGCATTCACTCGGATTCCTTTATCTGCCCAAAGAGTCGCAAGATATTTTGTTATCTGTAAAATACCACCCTTTGCCACTGTGTAATGAATCGGAGGGTTATTACCTAGATCCAAAAAAATCCGTTGGTCAACCCCTAAGAATGCATAGATAGAAGCAATATTGATAATAGAACCACTCTTTTGTTTTAACATTGCACCGCTGACCGTTTGAGCACAAGTGACATAATGGGTGAGGCTCGTTGCTATTGCATGATCCCAGGCTTCTTTCGTTAGCTCTTCGAAAGGCTCATTTTGTTTTTCATATGCGTTATTTACCAAAATATCAACATTACTATGTTTAGTGATGATGTCCTTAACGATGGTTTGAAACTTTTTTTCATCGGTGACATCAGAGATATAATATTCGGACTTACCTTTAAACTCAGGATGTTGACGTATTAATGTTTTAAGCTTCTGTTCGTTTTTCCCAAGTAAAATAACAGTAGCATTAAATCCGGCTAATGCTTGTGAAATAGCAGATCCTAGATGTCCATATGCACCAGTTACAATCGCTATTTTGCCTTCGAGAGAAAAGAGATTTCTGTATCTATCCTTGATTTTTTTATCCATTAAATCCCTTCATCTATTGCTTGTAATTAATGATATCTTTTACTGCATTTATGATATTATTTTTCGTTGGATAAAAGACTTCTTCCAATGCATAACTGCTCGGATGCGTGGTATGCGGCAGGCCAATCCTTCTTATCGGTGCTTTCAGTGAATCGAAATGATTCTCAGCTATTTTTGCTGCAATTTCCGCAGTCATTCCTGCAAACACCCAGTCGATATCTGCGATGACAAGCTTCCCGGTTTTTTTCACTGATTGTGCGATGATATTCTCATCAAGCGGGTATGCGGTTCTTGGGTCAATGACCTCAGCATTAATACCTATAACCGCAAGTTCCTGTGCTGCTTTTTCAGCCTCTGAAACCATTTGAGAGAATGCAACAATAGTCACATCAGTTCCTTCCCGAACTACTCTACCTTTTCCAAAAGGAATAGCATAGATTTCCTCAGGAACATCCCCTTCGAGGAATAACACAAGTTTATGTTCAACAGATATTACTGGATTACCGTCACGTATCGCTTGAACAAGTAGTCCTTTCGCATCATAGGGATTTGATGGAAGAATCACTTTCACTCCTGGGAAATGAGTGAAAATACTATAGAAACTCTGGGAGTGTTGTGCACCTTGCCCCCATCCACGGCCTATAATCGCTCGAATAACGAAGGGAACATGAATGTGACCACCCCACATATATCTCATTTTTGCGGCATGATTTACGATTTGGTCTAATGCAAGAAGAGTGAAATCAATTCGCTGATGCACCATAATTGGATGCATTCCCATAACTGCGGCACCAACACCAACGCCGGTCATTGCATTTTCTGACATCGGCATGTCAAACACACGTTCCTCACCGAACACTTTTGCTAAATCAAGACTTGTTCCAAAGATACCGTGGGCATCATCAACACCTTCTCCATAGACAAACACTGATGGATCTACCTGCATGGATTGTAGAATTGCCTCTCGGATCGCATCTTTTGCACTCAGTTTTCTCATACAAACACGTCCTCCAGTAGATCACCTGCAAGAGGAAGTGGACTTTTTCTCCCAAATTCCACTGCGTCATTGACAAGACATTGAACCTTCTCTGTTATTTGTTCCAATTGATGGTTTGTCATAATTCCTTCTTTCAGTAAATATTTCTCATAAGTGGTAATTGGGCATTTCTTCTTCCATTCTGCAAGCTCTTCTGCGGGCCGTATCCCTTCACCAACATCTTCAGTAACACCAATATGTGCCTTCCAACGATACGATACTGCTTCAATAAACCCGGGGCCTTGACCTTGCTTTGCTTTCTTCACCATCTTCTCTGTTGTCTTGTAAACTTTCAGGACATCGTTCCCATCGATTTTTTCCCCCGGAACACCGAACGAAATCGCCCGGCCTGGAAGATTATCCACCGCCTGTCTGGTCGCAATCTTTGAGTTAATCGCATAGAGGTTATTTTCACAAATAAAAATTACTGGGAGTTTTTTTAAAGCTGCAAAATTGTAAGATTCGTAGAGTACTCCCTCATCTGCAGCGCCATCACCAAAAAATGTAATCGCAACGTTTTTCTTGTTTTGCATTTTAAAAGCGAGTGCAGCTCCAACTGCAATTGGGATACTACCACTGACAATCGATGAACTACCCATATGTCCAACGCTGGTATCAATCAAATGCATTGATCCACCCTTTCCGCAACTGCAACCATCGATTTTACAATACATCTCCGCCATGAATCTGTTCAAATCACCGCCTTTTGCAAGGTAATGTCCATGGCTTCGATGGTTGCTAAATACAACGTCTTGCTTGGTAAGCGCAGCACATACTCCTGTAGCAATTGCTTCCTGGCCGATATAAAGATGGAACGGTGTTTTCATCATTTGTTCAGGGTGCAACTCAACGAGTTTTTCTTCAGCAA
>DATMXJ010000166.1:0-2848 GCA_035561675.1 Thermoplasmatota archaeon | reverse complement strand
ATATCATTGGATGCCCCTGTTGAAGGATTATAGAGGGTTCCCTCATACGCTGACGTGTAAATAATCTGATACGTGATATTATTCAGAACAAGGAGATCGATGGATGTCCCATTCCCTGCTGCTTTATCCGTAATTATAATTTGAACAGGGTCAGACCAAGCTGATTCAAGACCATATTGGTTTTTTGCTTGGGTTCGTAACACATAGACACCTGGTTTTTCCCAAGCAAATGAAAGATACGAGCTCGTACCTGAGGGAACATACGGGGTCCAATCAGAAAAAGTACCATTCCCATAATCAAAACGATAACATACTTGGTAATCATATGGATCGGTCGTCAACGCTGAATAGGTATATAACGTGCTGTTGAACCCCTGGATTTTCCCGGTGTACAAGGAGGGCGTGTAAGGGAAATCATCATTAGAATACATAGCAATCTCAACCATCATCGCATCTGACCAGATACCATACGGAGCTGTTTCGCTCCTATATTTCACATGCAATTGATAGGTACCCACCGCATCCCAGTGATGTGTTTCTGTGATACTGGTTTGATTTTGTTCCAGTTGCAACCAGGAGCTATTCGTTCCATCCCCCCAGTCAAATAACCAGAACGAATCAGGATTCAACGTCACAATCGCGTACTCATAATCAATCCCAACATATCCAAATGTTGTCCCCAAAGGTGTAGAGGGAATGAACATAGGGGTTTTAGAAAAAACAACTGGTGAAGCAAAGAATATCGTGACACTCAACAGGGAGATGATACAAAAAACTGGAATCATTTTAAAGAATGACTGACACAAGTTCTTTTTACCACTAACGATGTTACGTGCTGTTTTTCTCTGCATCCCTTCGTCTCATAAAAATCAGGTTCTAGGTATATAAGCTTTATTGGCATGTGCGCCGGTGCAATGTTCTATTTTCGTATGCTGATATCAACTGAGAGATCATCAATCATCCATTTTTTCCGTAAAATCCCAGTTGGTGTATCAACAAACGACACTGATTTCGATCGTGTTTCTTCTTTGATGTGATCCTTCCAAGCTTCCAAGGCAGCTTGTTTTGTCGTGTCTAACGCGATTTCAGTGACAATCCGATCTTCGACAGCAAGATTGACTTCCTTCCGCATCGATTGGATGCGCCGAATGAGCTCACGTGCTAATCCTTCCGCTTCAAGCGCAGGGGTAATCGTTGTATCTAAAAACAAGGTGATATCTTGAATGGTTGCCTTTGCAAATTGTTCTTTTTCATGTTCCACGATCTCAAAATCATCTGAGGTCAAATGGATCTTCTCACCATCAACTGAAAGAATCACTTCTTTTTTCTTCTGGAGTTGTTCATAGAGGAGGTGAGTATCTTGCGTTTCAAGAGCCTGGGTGATGTGCTTTGCTTTTTCTTTGTATTTTGGACCAAGATGCGAGTATTTTGGTTTAACGGTTTTCGTAAGAAATGCAGTCGAATCCCTTGCGTACTCAACGTTTTTCACATTGAGTTCTTCTTTTATCAAGTCAAGTAATGGTTTTGTTGATTTTTCAATTTCTTTGGAGCATACGATGGATGCGGTAGGTAATGGGTGTCGTCCTTTGATGTTGATTCTCGATCGAAGGGCACGACCAGATTCGACCAATGCTCGTATCTGTTCCATACCTTTTTCAAGATCCTCATGTATCGCGTTCTTGTCAAGAGTGGGATAACTGCAGAGATGGACACTTTCAGGCATCTCAGCTGTCTTAAGATTTTGATACATCTCCTCAGTGATAAACGGGATAAATGGGGCAAGCAATTGAGATAATCCAATAAAGATTTCATACATCGTGTGATACCCAGAGAGCTTATCAGGGGTCATCATCTCGCTCCATAGTCTTTTTCGAGACCGCCGCAGGTACCAGTTACTGAAATCATCAATCACAAAATCCTCAATCGCACGAGCAGCTTTATGGGTCTCAAATGTTTTCATATACCCTTGGACAACTCTGGTGAGGTTGTTGAAACGACTCATGATCCATCGATCAAGAAGTCCTCGTTCCGAGAGAGGGACATAACCGTTCTTTGCATCAAAAGCATCTAATATCGCGTAGGTGGTGAAGAAATTATACGAGTTCCAATAGGTTAGTATGAACTTTCCAAGCGTGTCTTTTACCGCATCTTCATAGAACCGGGTGGACATCCATGGCGCGTTCGCGGAAATGAGGTACCATCGTAACGCATCTGCGCCTTCATGGTCAAGGATGATGGTTGGGTCGACATAGTTCTTTTTGCTTTTGCTCATCTTCTGGTTGTCTTTATCAAGCACTAGCCCAAGGGTCAAAACGGTTTTGTATGGGTTTTTGTCAAATAAAAACGTGGAGATAGCGAGTAACGAGTAGAACCATCCTCTTGTCTGATCCAAAGCCTCGCTTATGAAATCGATCGGGTAATTTTCTTTGAAAAGTTCCTGATTTTCAAACGGATAATGCCATTGAGCAAAAAACGCTGAACCGGAATCATACCAGCAGTCAATGACTTCTTTTTCCCGCACCATCCGTTCATGGCATTTCGGACATTGAACGAAAAGCTCATCGACAAAGGGTTTGTGAAGATCATATTTCTCAGGAAAACTCTTGCTTAGGTCTCGAAGCTCTTGGACACTACCGACACAGATTGTATGATGGCATTCCTTGTTTGTACACGTCCAAATCGGCAGGGGTGTTCCCCAGTATCGGTCCCGTGAAAGAGCCCAGTCTTTGACATCTCGAATGAAATCACCGAATCGTCCTTGTTGAAGATGAGATGGATACCAGGCGATCTGATTGTTGTTTTTCACCAGTGACTCTTGGACTTTTGACATCGCTATAAACCAAGACTC
>DATMXJ010000165.1:0-4638 GCA_035561675.1 Thermoplasmatota archaeon | reverse complement strand
GCTTTATCATCGCAGGAGCGATGAATTACCTGGGGTGTTTGTTGAAGACCGATGCAAACGGCAACGAGACATGGAGGAAAACCCCGTTTCTAACTGACGCCACGTTCTTCGGCTACGCAGCAAAACAAACCACTGATGGTGGGTACATCGCGACCGGTAGCGGGCTGGTCAAGACCGATAGCTCTGGGAACGAGGCATGGAATATCACGCTGCCCACACCGTTCACCGGAACACAGCAGACAAACGACGGCGGCTATATCATCGCCGGGTCGACCACCGGATACTACAATGGTGACGTATGGTTGATAAAATTCGGACCAGAGCCTGAGACGCCCAAACTCTCATTCACAGTCACGGGTGGCCTTGGCGTCCATGTGAAGATCAAAAACAATGGGACTGCGAACGCGACCGGTGTCACTTGGCAGGTTCATGTCGAAGGTGGCATCCTTCACCGACTGAACCAAACCGTGAATGGGACCATCGACGTCGCTGCTGGAGAAACGAAGACGATGAAGACGAACATGTTGTTCGGTCTTGGGGCCATCCAGGTGACCGTGATGGTCGGCGATGAGACCAAGATTGTCGAGGGCACACAAGTGCTCATCCTCTCCCTCTTGAAGTGAAATGGTAGCAAAAGAGCCTGAGTCTTCTACGGAGAAACTTCTCATAGAAATTATCTGAGAAATCGTTTGAGAGCAGTGCAAAAAGGCAGAGGCATTCATTAATATCATGACTTTTCATGAAAATTCAGGCATATTTTTATATAGCCCCGGGAGCCTTACTAGATTAAGGGGATTCCTATCCTGAAATCAACATTCGTATATGTTGACAACTGGATAGAAACACGAAATATCCATCCCACTCAAAGATTTCACATGAGGATGAGACATGAACCATAAGAATTATACCAAAATCATAGTACTGATTACCACCGCCCTTTTCACGGCAACTCTTTTCAACACCGGAGCTCTTTCACAGAACAAAGAGAGCCTAATGCCACCTTTGCCGCTTGCTAGCAAGGAAGGCCACTTCCTATACCAGCCCTGGCATTCAACGACGGCCTATCTCATCAACGAGACCGGCGTCGTCAACCATACCTGGCAGGGTGATTATTATCCCTTATATGACTCGTACATGGATCATGACGGCTCCGTGTACTTCACCATTGACTCTGGTCGTGGTGGAGTCCAAGTAGTCGCCTATAACGGCAGCCTCCTCTGGGATTACCGCTATGCCCGAGACAGCAGCTATGCCACCCATGACATCGCCATCCTCCCCAACGGTGACTTCCTCATCATCATGCAAGAAATCAAATCAGCCGCCCAAGCCATTCAAAAAGGACGCAACCCTAGCACTATCTGGTTTGGCAATTTCAACCCCAATTTTGTCATCCAAGTCCACCAGACTGGACCCACCAGTGGGGACATCGTCTGGGAATGGCATATCTGGGATCACATGATCCAAGACTTCGATCCTACCAAAGACAACTATGGCGTCATCGCTGATCATCCAGAGCTTGCCGACATCAACTGCGACTATTGGTGGAACGTCGGCTGGCCCTACATGAACTCCATCGATTACAACCCCGAAACTGACCAAATCCTCCTCAGTGCCCATAACTGTGACGAAATCTGGATTATCGACCATAGCACGACCACAGAAGAAGCCACAGGCCACACTGGAGGAATATATGGCCACGGCGGCGATCTCATCTACCGCTGGGGTAACCCGCAGGCGTATGATCGAGGAACCGCTGCGGATGAGAAACTGTATCTCCAACACCAAGTCTGCTGGGTCAAACCCGGTCTTCCCCATGCAGGAAACATCCTCGTCTTCTCCAATGGCAACAACCGACCGGGAGGATATCTTTCCAGTTGCGATGAGTTCACCCCTGACATCGACAATGCGACGGGAGAATACTATCAACCGCCTGCCGGGGAGCCCTATGGCCCTGCTAATCTCTCCTGGCAGTTCATGCTGCCGCAAAACCTCTTCTCAGATGGCTTTGGTGGCGCCCAGCGGATGTTGAACGGCGATACCCTCATCTGCTCTGGATGGAACGGGGTGTTCATTCGGGTCACGCCAGACAAGCAAATCGTCTGGACCTTCAACAACCCCTATCCGTACATGAACGACGAAGTCTACCGCACCCAATACATACCACCGTATGAACCACCACCACCGCAGCCCCCGCAGCTCCCTGATCTCGAATGCAACGGGAGCCTCTCCTGGTCGAACATCAAACCAGGGTCGACCGTGCATGGCAGTTTCCAGGTGATGAACATCGGGGATAACGACTCGCTGCTGAACTGGACCGTGAACAATACCCCAACATGGGGGACGTGGTCGTTCACCCCCTCGTCCAGTGAGAACCTCACCCCGGCACAGGGGCCAGTGACCGTCCAGGTATACGTGGTCGTACCTAAGGAGAAGAACGCAGGGTTCCAAGGAAATATCACGATCGTCAATAAGGAAAACAGTAGTGATTACTGCATGATCCCTGTCACTCTCACTACACCGCTTAGCCAAAATATCGAACATCATGGGTTCCTTGCGAGATTACTTGTGCGATTTCCAAATGCATTCCCCCTTTTCAGGTACCTCATGGGATTCTAACTCCACCACTTTTTTTCTTTTTTTTGCTTTTCGCACCCAAGGGAGAACCGTGTCAATGCTTTCCCTCTAGTTTTTTAGGATCGATAAAATATGGGAGGAGCATTGAACCTCTAGCAAACAATCTCCCAGGAGGATTTTCTGTCAGATCTTCGCGTCACCTGTCCTGGGGGCTCTGAAGTCTTGGCGCGTAATCACGACGGGAGTATGATTTTTTCTCATATTAGTATCAATCCTTTTTTCCTGCTTCTTGATTTGTGTTACAAATAGTTTTATGGATAATGATGTTATCCCATTGCTCTATGTGGCAGGATATCATCATTGCTCTTGTTGGACTGTCGTTTGGCTTTATGCTGTTCCCACAATTACGAGACGTTATTCATGGCAAATCGGTGAATGTGTATACCGCGGGGCTGACAACAGCTGGATTGTACATCCTGGCGATAACGTTTTTTACCCTTGATATGTTGATCACAGTTATTGCAGAGATTTTTTCAGGTACGGTTTGGCTTTTATTGTTCCTCTTCTCTGCAACAAACAAAAGAAAAGCAAAATAGACTCGCCCCCCCTGGTTTTATTTATTTTATAAATCTCTTGAGAAGTACCTTGGCAACCCGCGGATCAGCATTCTTCTTCAACAGCTCCGGTGACGTCAAAATACCGTACTCCAACGCAGAATGACATTCACATGTTCTCTTATACCGTATCTTCGGAATCAATTTTTTAATAATGCTGGCGATGTTCGTATCATTCTTTTTCAGATTCTCAACAACCGAGGCAACACACACATCTTTTTCACCCTCATACCAACAATCGTAATCAGTCACCGTGAGAATCCCACATAAGCACATCTCTGCTTCACGAGCAAGTTTTGCCTCAGGCGCAAGCGTCATCCCCACCACATCAACATCCCAACTTCGATAGAGCTTGGACTCAGCCCGGGTTGAAAACTGGGGACCCTCCATACAAATATACGACCCACGATGAACACGGACTCCTTCACTCCGGGCAACATCAAACGCAAGATCAGAGAGCGTCTTACAAAACGGGTCAGCAAAACCAACATGAGCGACAATCCCATTTTCAAAAAACGTTGTACTTCGTTTAAAACTCCGATCAATTAATTGATCAGCAATTACAAAATCACAGGGTTTTAACTCTTTTTTCAGACTCCCAACCGCAGCAGTCGACACCAGATACTCTACACCAAGTTCTTTCAACGCAAAAACATTTGCTCGATAATTCACCATATGAGGCGCAAGCGTATGACCTTTTCCATGACGTGGTAAAAACGCTATCTCAATACCATCGATCTTCCCCAGAGTAATTTTATCTGATGGTTTTCCAAACGGCGTATCAACCGAAAGCTCCTGCACATCATCAATGATACCCATTTTATACAGTCCGCTTCCACCGATAATTCCTATTTTTACCGACATACGTCTTCTGAACAGAAAACCCTAAAAAAAGGTTTCTATGAATGTTAAAGTATATGTAGAAGAACTACATACAAGACGATAGAAAAAAAATGACGGAATCAATAAAATCAAAAATCCGAACAATCCCTGATTGGCCAAAAAAGAATATCATGTTCAGGGATATTACGACTCTTTTAAAGAGTCCAGACGGACTGAAAGAAACTGTTGACCTTTTGTATAACAGATATGCTGATAAGAAAATTGACAAAGTCATCGGCATTGAATCCCGTGGTTTTATTTTAGCTGCCCCCCTTGCGTATCGCTTAGGATGCGGTTTTATACCAGTTCGAAAACCGGGAAAACTACCTGCAGAATGCGAATCTGAAGAATATTCATTAGAATATGGGAAAGACAAAATAGAGATACATAAGGATGCAATTGACAAAGGGGACAAGGTTTTAATCGTTGATGATCTGCTTGCGACTGGCGGAACAATGAATGCAGCAAGGAATCTTGTGAAAAAATTAGAAGGCGAGATTGTTGAATGTGCATTTGTCGTAGAGTTGCCAGATTTAAAAGGAAGAGAAAAAATCAAAGGAGAAAATAT
>DATMXJ010000164.1:0-4972 GCA_035561675.1 Thermoplasmatota archaeon | reverse complement strand
GTTCCATGATACGTGTCCCAGAAATGCAAGACGACAGATTGCAGACCATACGCGGTCGGCAGCTCATCACCATCAGGGACTCCAACGCCACCATCTGGGTCATACACAGCTCCAGCAGAAATCGCAGCAGCCCAGTCTGATCCATACGAGTCATCAACAATTTGTAACGCCCAGTAATAGACGATGTTCGGTCCACCATCAAGAGACGACTCCGTAATCCACAGATGTACCGCAAAATCATCAGCACTCACATCAGTTCCACCATTTGCAACTGAATACTCATAGAACGCATCAGCATCCAATGGATCATCATGCTCCACATAGGAGATATCAACGGTAACGATACCGCCAATAGTCCCAACGTTCTTGAAATACAGGGTCTTTTCCACTGATTCATCACCAGGCGCCATATTGGTACAAACGATCAACGGGTCGATAGGGTCGTTGTAGTAGTTTACCCCATCAGCACTCAGTCGAAGATCAAGCGTACCAGCAGAAAACGTGTTCTTCGCGGTTTCCACATCAGAAAAATACGCATACGTCCCGGTACCAAGAAGACCAGCGGTGACACCAATCACTAAGATACTCATCCATATGTTCTTCATTTTTTTATTTTCCTCCTTTTTCGGTTACTTCTGCTTTGTTTTCTTCTGTAAGGCGGAGTGCAAAGCCGAATCTCTCCCCCACAAGCAGGTGACAGTGACCACAAGGATATGATTCAACAGAGCACACAAAGACTCATCCATGGTTATGTCTCTGTGTCCTCTCTCCTCGCCTCACCACGCTACCTACGTTTTAACTCCGTTTACAAACAACACCCATCGAAAATATAAAACCCCATTCAGAAAAAATCCACCAAAAAACCAAAAACCAACCATTTTTTTTCCGTTTGCCGGAAACAAAAAAAAGATTAAGAGTAAAAAAAATCGGACTTCAAAGGAGTAGTAAATGTTTTTATAGGAGAAGATTGTTACAAAATATCAAATTGGAGGCAAAGGTTTTGCGAAAAATAATGATATATACTCTCGTTCTGATGTTTTTTATCGGAAACATCACAATTGTTCTATCACAACAAACGGAATTACTTAAAACGCCGGATACTGGCTCGAATAAACCAAAAATATTAGAAACGGATAGTAGTGGTTTTGCAATAAACTATACGATGACATTTTCTAAAAATGATTTTTCATTGAATACACTCCAAGGATTCGATACGGTACAATTATATGATGGAGGATACACGACAGAGATAGGTAAACCAATGATTCCCGTAAAAAATATACGGATGGCGATACCAGCAGAAATGAAGGTATCCACTATTGAAATCCTTGATATAAAAGAAGAACCATTGGATGGAACATACCTTATTTTTCCTACACAAACACCATTACCCGTTGATAGCACTTTAAAAGAAAATCAATTTATCAAACCAGATTACCAAACTTACATATCTCATCAACCATATCCATCAAAACTGATAGAGTTTATCGGACAAAGTGATCTTGCCGGTCAAGTCATGGTAGATATCACCATTTATCCTATCCACTATATCCCAAATGAAAAGAAATTAACTCTTGTCACTTCGATTACATTCAATATCATAGGAACTAAGGGATATGTCTGTGGTGATTACCTTTCGACACGTATTTCCGAATGTAGACAAAATTTGTGTCTCCGGTCGGTTCAGAACATGGT
The DNA here is from genome assembly GCA_035561675.1 of Thermoplasmatota archaeon. Classification (GTDB taxonomy): domain Archaea; phylum Thermoplasmatota; class E2; order DHVEG-1; family DHVEG-1; genus SM1-50. Next base: position 3,277 of record DATMXJ010000164.1, on the reverse strand, counting down.
GGTTAACCCTGAAGCAGTCGCACTTCAATTTTCACTAACCCCGCAACCTGCTGGTGTAAACCCAGGCGATTATGACTATGTCATCATCACCCAGGACAGCTGGGTGAGCGCATTCCAACCGCTCGCGGACTGGAAAACAAAAAAAGGCATCCCAACTAATATTGTTACGACATCTTGGATCTATAACAGTGGTGGCTACAGTGGATCCAATGTCGATAAAATTCGGGCGTTCGTTCTGGATGTCTACACGAATTGGGGCACCATCTACGTCCTTCTCGGAGGAGATGTCGATGTCGTCCCCTGTCATTATCGTACCTTTTCCCAGGTTGACCCAGATCTTGTCCCAAACGATGTGTATTACGCTGACTATGATGGTGATTGGATCTGTGAAGTAAACGTTGGACGTGCATCGGTCACCGGTCCTGGAAGTGGCACAGGACAAATAGGGAATTTCATTAACAAGGTACTGACATATGAAACAAATCCACCGCTTACCAATTATGCGAAAAATGCAGCTTTTTTTGGTTTTGATCTAGATAGTACAACCTATGGAGAACAGTGTAAGATAAATATTGATAATACCTACATTCCCTCAAGTTGGTCGATGACAACCGTATACGACAGCCAGAGTGGGAATCATAGAACAAACGTCATTGCTGCTCTTAACGTAGGACCGAATCTCGTAAATCATGTTGATCATTGTAACTCTGGTTACTTGGGTACAGGATATGTGAATCATAATCTCGGTTTATCGAATTATGATATGGATGCATTAACGAATGGAAATAAGCAGACAATCATGTACTCCCAGGGTTGTGATCCTGCAGCATTTGACGTCTCGAATTGCATCGCCGAGCATTTCGTACGAGACAATAATGGAGGTGGAATCGCTTTTATCGGTAACTCACGGTACGGCTGGTACAATTATGGTCAATACAATACCTTATCCATGAGATATGATGTTAATTTCTTCAAATCACTGTTTCAGGAGAATCTCTATCATCTGGGTGCAGCTTTCACCGATCATAAGAATGACGGAATTCAAAGTCAACCAGGAAATGAACTTTATAGATACCTTTTTACCGGGCTTACCTTGCTTGGTGATCCTGAGTTACCTATATGGACGGAAAATCCAACAAGTTTAAGTGTCACCCACCCAGATCAGTTACTTCGTGACTCCTCATCATTTACGATTACCGTAACCTCAAATGGTAACCCCGTCAGTCAATCCTATGTCTGCCTCTGGAAAGAAAACGAGGTCTATTTAACTGGTTATACAAACACCAATGGTGTAATTACTTTCCATCCCTCACCGACCACCATCGGAACAATGTTTATTACTGTAACCAAACAAAATTATCTACCTTATGAGGGTTCAGCAACTGTTGTGAATCAACCTCCTATTTCTGACTTTACTTATTCTCCGATTAATCCAATAACAACTGATACTATCCAATTCACGGATACATCCACTGATTCAGATGGAACTGTCATATCCTGGTCATGGACTTTCGGGGATGGAACTACATCCAATATTAGAAATCCACAACACCAATATGCTGATGATGGAACATATCTCGTCGTACTCAACGTTATCGATAATGATGGAGCAGAAAATACAAGGACTAAATCAATTAACGTAAGCAATGTACCTCCATTTGTTAATTTTACCCATTCTCCATTCTATCCATTGACTTCTGATACAATCCTTTTCAATGATACCTCAACAGACATTGATGGAACAATTATCTCCTGGTTATGGAGGTTCGGGGATGGGAGTTCTTCTACCCTTCAAAGTCCAAGTCATAAATATGATGACAATGGTGTCTACACCGTGACGTTAAACGTGACTGATGACGATGATGCGTTTGAATCGAAATCCATCTCAATTTCAGTGAGTAATGTTCCACCATCGCCTGACTTCAACTATCTTCCATCGAATCCAATAACAACCGATACTATTCAGTTCACGGATACATCCACTGATTCAGACGGAACGATTGTCTCATGGTTCTGGAGATTCGGTGATGGTAGCACATCGGCTCAACAGAATCCACTCTATAAGTATTCAGATAACGGAGATTATACAATCATTCTAAATATCACTGATGATGATGGAGCAAAAAACGCTAAAACAAAATCAATATCTGTGAGTAATGCCCCACCAGCTGCCAATTTCAGTTTTGAACCAATCAACCCAACAACACAAGAGACAGTTTTTTTCAATAGTACCTCCTATGATTCCGATGGAGTACTCTCGAATTACACCTGGGATTTCGTAGATGGAAACTTCAGTTATGAACAAAAAACAACACACATGTACTCAGATAATGGGACATATCTAATCACGTTGAATGTAACAGATAATGATGGCGATACTGATACGATTCAGAAAACCATCCAAGTCTCACCAAATTATCCACCAAATACTCCAAATGATCCATCCCCAACAAATGATGCAAGTAATATTCCATTGTTTTCTACTCTGAGTTGGACTAGTGGTGATCCTAATATGGATTCATTGACCTATGATGTGTACTTTGGCATGACAAGTCCGCCAGACAAAGTTAAGAGTAATCAATCTGATACAACTTACGATCCCGGAACAATGAACTTCACGATAACCTATTATTGGAAGGTTGTCGCATGGGATACACATGGAGTAAATGCAACAAGCCCAACCTGGCACTTTACTACTCGGACAAATCATCCCCCCGTTGCGGTCCCAGACAGTTTTAGCACAAATGAGGACACCACTCTTTCAGTATCAGCACCTGGCGTACTTGGAAACGATGAAGAATCTGATAACGATATAATGACTGCGATAAAGGTATCTAACACCATTCATGGTACGGTCACGTTGAACAGTAACGGAAGCTTCAGTTATATTCCAATCGCGAATTATTACGGTATTGATACGTTCACCTACAAGGCTTATGATGGATTCGTTTACTCTCCTGTGGAAAACGTGACGATTACGATACATTCAGTGAACGATCCACCAGTGCTTGGAACATCTTCTCCAGGGAACGGTTCTACAGTGAATAAATTGAGTCTGACTTGGAGCATTCCCATCACTGATATTGAAGGAGATCTTTTCTCCTGGACCATCCAATGTAACAACGGGCAAACGAACATCAGTACTGGTGCAAACAATGGAACAAAAACACTCTTCCTTTCCGGACTTGCATATTCAACGACTTACAAGATCTGGGTGAACGCGACTGACCCAACTGGTAGCGATCAATTTATTAGAAAATGGTACACTATCACACCC
>DATMXJ010000163.1:0-2205 GCA_035561675.1 Thermoplasmatota archaeon | reverse complement strand
AATATTTTCCAGATTTCAGCCAGAACCTAGGGATAGGTATCCCCATCGGACTGTTCCTGATGATCTACCCAGCGATGACAAAGATCGAACTTGGCGAACTCAAGGCAGCCCTGAAGAGCAAGAGACAAGTCGGTATCATCGTATTCTTCAACTACGCGGTCAATCCGTTCCTTTTGTACTTTCTGGGTCTGCTATTTTTCAAGATGATTCTCCCCTATTTCGGATTGATAGACCCCGCAACGGCAAATTATCTCTGGACTGGCCTGATACTGCTGGGCGTCGCACCGTGCATAGCGATGGTGCTGGTCTGGACAGACCTTGCGAAGGGAAACGGCCCGCTTGGGATAGTGCTCATGGCCTGGAATTCCATCATCCAAGTGATAACAACCCCGTTCTACATCGCGCTTCTTGTAGGAACATACGTGGCCATCGACATCATGCTGATTGGCCAGAGTGTCCTCTTGTATTTAGGGCTGCCGCTTCTCTTCGGCGTCATCACCAGACGGCTCGTGATCAAGCGCAAGTCGGAGAGATGGCTTAACGAAAAACTCATCCCGTATTTCAATTCAATGCAGCTTCTCGCATTGCTCTTCACAATGGTCGTCATGTTCTCCCTAAAGGGCGGGGTCATCCTCGATAACCCGAATCTTATCTGGCAGATGGCCATCCCGGTTGTACTGTTCTTCTTCCTCCTTTACAACATCGTTTATCATACCTGCCGACGATTAGGCTATAATTATAGCGACTCTTCCACGATGGGATTTCACTGCACAGGAAGAAACTTTGAGTTAGCGATAGCAATAGCATTGACTGCTTTTGCGACGATGCCTATGGTTGCTGTGTCTACCGTGGTCGGACCTCTCATCGAGATTCCTGTCATGCTTACGATAGTATGGATGGCGCTGAGAACAAGAAAAAAGCTGCTACGTACTAAAGGAGCGTAATATGGATATATTTTATCCGATCCAATTACTCGCAGACTGGCTTACGTATTCAGTATTTTCCGTACCAAAGGGTTCATTGTTGGCAAACGCAGTGAATTTTTTCATCTATGATGTCATCAAGATATTCATACTTCTTTCACTCATCATATTTGTGGTATCGCTCATAAGAACCTATCTTCCTCCGGAGAAGGTACGAAAGATTCTATCTCGTCAGAATGAATATGTTGGTAATGTTCTCGCTTCATTTCTTGGAGTTATTACTCCCTTTTGTTCCTGCAGTGCAGTCCCTCTTTTCCTGGGATTTGTTGAAGTAGGGGTGCCGTTGGGTATGACATTTTCGTTCCTTGTTGCGTCTCCGATGATCAATGAGGTTGCCTTAGTCTTACTGTTTGGTATGTTTGGCTGGGAGATCGCCCTGATTTACATGATAAGCGGGATACTCATAGCAATATTTGCTGGAATCCTCATTGGAAAATTAAAGGTGGAGTATCTGGTCGAAGACTTTGTCTTTAAGAATAAGACGAATGCAGATCTGGAAATAAAAGAGATGACTTTTAAGGAACGGATTGACTACGCAAAAACATATGTTTTTGATATCTTAAAAAGAGTATGGATTTACGTCATTATCGGCATTGGTATAGGAGCATGGATCCATGGTTATGTTCCCATGGATTTCCTTGCGCAATTTGCTGGTGCGGATAAATGGTACGCTGTGCCTCTGGCAACACTTATCGGCATTCCCCTGTATTCCAATGCAGCAGGAATAATACCTTTGGTGAGTGCATTAACTGAAAAAGGAGTAGCTATGGGGACTACTCTTGCATTTATGATGGCGGTCACCGGATTATCATTGCCAGAGTTCTTGATTTTGAGGAAAGTGATGAAGGTCAGACTCATCCTCATATTTGCAGCGATCGTAGGACTCGGGATCATCTTCACAGGATATTTGTTTAATTTTATCATGGGCTAGAGAGGTAATGAAAATGAAAATCGAAATCTTAGGCGCGGGCTGTGCGAAATGCAAGGCAACCGAGAAAAACGTGAGAAAAGCTGTCGATGAACTAGGGATACAAGCAGAGATCGTCAAAATAGACGATCTCCAGGAGATTGTAAACAGAGGCGTAATGATGACTCCTGCGGTTTTTATCGACGGACAAGCCAAGATTGTTGGACACGTTCCAAGGCCTAACGAGATTAAAAAGCTGCTCCAAAAGAAGTGAATGACTGATGAAAAAAAATAAATGTCTCTGTGAGGCAGATG
>DATMXJ010000162.1:0-4399 GCA_035561675.1 Thermoplasmatota archaeon | reverse complement strand
TACTAAGACTATCTTGCCTTCTGTTGCAAGATCCACGTGTATTGGGCCGTACTTTTTCGTCGCCTCAGTAATAAAACGAATAATCCTTGGGAAAAAATACAAACCAGAAAATGATGATTATTTCTACATGGGGGCTGTAGTAGTAGGAGACATGCTGGGATTAGCTAAAATTCTTCATTTCGGTTCCATCGTTGCTGTAAAACCTAAGCATTGAGAAAATCCCCTTACGATATTCATAATCAAAACCACAGCAATCACCATTTACGAGAAAAAGAAAAGAAGAAGTTTTAAGAGAGTAATATTCGAATAGCCCTCAGAATCGATAGGAGCAAAAACGCCATTTTACCGACCAGATTCTCTCCTGTAGGACACTGTAAATCTTAACGGACCCACAGAATCACTTTGAGAATACACTTGTGGCTTACTAACGATATCCATGAACGGGAAATACCCCTGAGATTTTATCTCAAGAAACTTGCTGATGACTAGGCCATTATCTCTTGCTTTTTGTAACAAACCAGCTTCAATGAGTAGATTCAGATGTTTCTTCATCATAACATCATTTTCATACGAATGACCTGATTACATGATATTTTTCTAGATCTTACCCAAAAATCCAATCCTAATGTTAATATAAACAAAATAACTCTTCCTTCATATGAAAACAAAAAGGAAAATCTTACCACTCATGACAGCAGCCATCATCATGATAATTCTTCAAACTTCAACACTTGCATGTACTATTTTCAGTGCGCAAGATGAAATCATGACACTTGCTGGTAACAACGGTGATTATTCCGATGATGACACCTACATTGTTTTTTACCCGGCGGAAAACGGTAAACATGGACGAATGTATGCTGGTTGGCAACAATTCTGGTGGCAAACCGGGATAAACGACCAAGGACTCTTCTTCGCATCAGCATCGACCTCATATCTTGAGGTACAGAACTCAACGCAGAACCCACACCCCCCACGATATCTCATGTACATCTGCATGGAACAATGTTCAACTGTTGAAGAAGTCCTAGAAGTCTTTGATCAGTACAACCTTGATTTTTTAGAAACCATGCAGCTCATGGTCTCCGATGCAACCGGTGCATCAGTCATCATCGAAGGGGACCCCATGCACATCAAACAAGATTATTATCAAGTGGTGACCAACTTCAGACTCTCACAAACCAATCCACCATATCCTTGCTGGCGATACAACACCGCTGTCACCATGTTTGAAAACACCACGACCATATCACCTGAGTTTTTCGCCACCGTTTGTGATGCAACTCACCAGGAAGGAGCATACCCCACCCAATTCTCAACTGTGTATGACCTCCAACATCAAATCATATACCTTTATTGGCAACACAACTACAACCAAGTGAAAATCTACAATCTCACCGAAGAACTCCAATCAGGTTATCACATCTATTCCATCCCAACCCTATTCAATACGTCTCAACCACCAAATCCACCGACCATCACGGGTCCGACAAGTGGAAACAAAGGAGAACCCGTCCAATACAATTTCAATTCTACAGATCCTGATGTTGATGATGTATGCTACTTTATCGACTGGGGAGATACTACCAACAGCGGATGGATCGGTCCAAATGCGTCCGGTGAAGCAATCACCATATCCCACACCTGGAATACACGAGGAGTCTACACAATCAAAGCGAAAGCGAAAGACATCAACGGATGGGAAAGTGACTGGGCAACTCTCAAGGTGCGTATGCCGCTTGCGTATAATATCCCATTTCTCTCATTCTGGCAACAATTATTCGAGCGGTTCACGCATATCTTCCCAATACTACGTTATCTATTGGAGGAGTAACCCCTTTTCATTTTATTCCATTTCTCTATTCAGAATAAAGGTTGACTTCGAGTTCTACACTTCTTTCCAATGGATAGTGTTCTTATGCTATTTTGTTATTGTAACCAAGATGGATACCAAGGGTTTTACCGGTCTCCCACCACGGTTCAGTTTTGGACCAAAAACGCGAATGATATCTAGTGATAGCTTCTTCATTACCGGTCATAGGCACTCGTACCTCTCCCGTTGGATCCTATTACGAGTTTTTCCTCGTTTTCCTAAAAGCTCTTGAGCATATGAGATTTATGGAGATAATTCCTAGATACCCCACATGCGATTAAAAGGGAGAGATTGAAAAGAAAAAAAAGAAGTAACTTTACTTCTTTTTCAGATACGGTAGGCCGGTGCGTTTGTTAACGCCAACACCATACCCTGGTGGTAATTCACAGGGAGTACCACTTTTCGGTGATCTTTTGCTAAAGAAATAAATGGTTTGTTTCCGTCCGCCTTTGAGGGTGACATCCCTCTTATATAACGTCCATCCTTCGTATATATATGGCATAATTCGTTCCTCTGAATCAGAATCATGTAAGACTCATTTAAAGTTTCTCCCAGCCGTTCCTAAAAGAAAGACGTATTGATTTCACTGGTGTTGTATCGGTTGTAAAATCAGTTTGTTTTGATGTTTCTGAAAGATGATTTCGTGATCCTCGAAAATCGGGCTTCTCCCCAGAAGAACCGGCAGGTCGTTTCGATCGGAGACATGCACCTCAAGGTTCTCGTAAGTGTATTTCTGATCCTCGTCAAAAATAACCATGTTGACGACGGTCTTATACAGCGTCGTTTCCCCAGCTGCGGTATCGACACACCCTGCTTTTACCAATTTCAGCCCCAGATATTTCGCTATTGCATAGGGGATGACGATAAAATCTCCACCGGAATCGAGCAGCGCATCAATCATCGGGGTTTCTCGATCTCTGATGGAAAACTTAATAGGAATTAATGGATAATTTTTATATTCAAAGACGAAAGGTGTTTCAGGCATGGGTATCTTAATGTAAATGAATACTGCCAGATAATACTTTTGATATCTTGACGTTGTCTGCAGGGAATTTTTTGGTAGGGAACTTCTCATCAGCAGCTCGTAGTACGTCTTCAAGGTTGACGCTATGGTCGACGACTTCGTCGTTGAACAATAAAATCCATTCACCTGAATATTTTCTCAGCATCTCTTCCTGTTCCATCGACAATCACTTACCAAATTCCACTATATAAATCTTCGCAATTATCAAAGGAAAAATTCTATTCTTGTCCGTCTTCAATCCTTTCATACGTAAGGGACAGAATCGCCCCAAGCAGACCACCAAGGACCAGAACGATTGTTATTGAATAGATACCGATGTCCGCCCAGACGTTATAACGAAGACCCCAGGTGATATAGAGGAGAAGTCCTGCGATTAAAACAATGAGTGCCACTATCGTATATGCATTGATGTTTTTTAGGCTTGGTTTCATTTTTTTTCTACCTCTTTTATTATCTCTTTAACTTGGATGGGAGCACTGGGATTTGAACCCAGATCGACGGGTCTCTTCGTAGGTCATCGCTCCAGTTATTCATCATACGTCAGATGACCCTCTTGTAATCATACCTAACTGGAGCCCGTAATGATGCCGGGTTACACCATGCTCCCATGGTGATATGATTTACTGTTTCTGTCTCCGCATCCGCTTTTCTCGTCGCATCCGTTTCTTGCGCCATTTCCAGCGCATCTTCCTTCGCTTTTTCCACACTCGTGAACTGCGTTTCATTAGATTTTCCTCTGGTTTGTCTACCTTGCCCCTAAAATAGATAGCTATATTTAACTGTTTAGGAACGAACCACTATGATTTTTCTTCTTTGTCAAGCCAGACATATTTGCAACGGTTGCAGTACCATGCAGACGAGATCCATTCTTGTTTTCCCTGTGACGGGTTTTTATGGCGGAACAACCGGGTAAGTTTCAGGTCACAATTCGGGCATTTTCCACTGTATGATACATTATATTCCTTTCCGCCAATAGGATACATAAGGGTATCTGATGCTACCGTGTAAAGAAAGTGACATTCAGTACAACACCATGCGGTAGGCACCCATTTCCGTTTTCCATCTATGGTTCTGTTTTGGTACAAGCGAACAGCTTTTCCACTACACTCGGGACATTTCTTTTTTATAGAGAACACCATCAATCATTTTTCTTTTGTTTTTTTAGTACCTACATCGCATGTGGGTTATTAGATTCTTACGAAAATACCAATATGCAAACGATAATTTTAGAAAAGTGATGCGATCGTGAAATGAAGAGAGCGGGCTTGGAGGGATTCGAACCCTCGGCCAATCGGTTAAGAGCCGATTGCTCTAGCCTAGCTGAGCTACAAGCCCTTCTGAAAGAAAGTATATGGAGTAACATTCGCTATTATTTAGGCTTAACGATGGAACAATACTTTCTAATCAAAGCTACAATATTTTGTGAACAAAAAATATCTATCCATACGAAATCAAGAACATTACTCGTCTATCACCTTGTATCCTTTTTCAGGTCGTATAAG
>DATMXJ010000161.1:0-6619 GCA_035561675.1 Thermoplasmatota archaeon | reverse complement strand
ACCCTGAGTGCTATAGACCTTGACCCCGAGAACCTTATGATCTTTTCAGTGCTGTTTAATGCAGAAAAACACACAGGATATTCCCAAGCGCCTGATAAAAATCCGTTTGAAGCCCATTATGTCGACGCCGTGAATGCAACTCGAGTGATACAAGGAGGTAACCTCCCACCAGAAATCGGCATACAAAACCCTGCGGTGAAATACTTCCATCGGTTTGGCAATCCCATTCGAAAGACGCTGACAGGAAAGACAGTTCTTGTAGGTAAGACGATCATTGTTGCTTCGGCCCATGATGATTCTCAGATCGAAAAGGTGGAGTTTTATATCAACAATAAGCTCATGGCGACCGTGACACAGGATCCGTTCCAATGGACCTGGCACAAGTTTAGTTTTGGAAAAAAAACCATTACGATTAAAGCATATGATGATTCAGGAAAACAATCGACAGCAAGTATGGATGTTGTTGCATTTATGCTTTAGTTCATCGTTCTTTCCCAACGCCTCGGACGCGTAGCAGATGGCAGATTCTGCAGGTTTCTGTTTTCATGACTTGTAGGTCACCGTTCATGATTCGTTTTGTTGATGTTTTGATTTCTCTTTTTATTTCTGCGTTTGTTACTTTCAAATCCCCTCGTTTTTTTGAGACATATTGTGAGACTGCTGCTTCGGTTATCCCTAGTCTTTCGGCGGCTTTTCTTTGAGTAAGGCCATGATCTTTAATTAGACTTTTTGCGAATTCCTTCCTGATGAGCGGGAGGAGGTACCAGACGTTTTCCTCGCAATCAATTTTTATGGTCATACTTACCACAATTATTATATATATCATCTTTCCATATAAGTACTTAACGATTGTTAAGCTAAGTGGGTGAACAAATGATATCAGAACGAAAAGAAAACTCAAGGATACTACTAATATCTATCGTATTATTGTTCATAGGAACAAGCATTCTCCCAATGACCCTAAGTATAGGTAGCGCACAACTCACCCGAAATGAACCCCCAACCGTTTCAATAGTAAAACCTGTAGAAAAAAGCTTCTATATCCGAGACTTTCGTCTTTTGCCATCGCTGCGGACCCATATCTTGGGATTTATCACCGTCAAAGTCAATGCGGCAGATGATGTTGAAGTAAAACAGGTAGAAATCTATATCGATGGAGAATTAAAAAATATTAGTACAACGGTTCATAGTTGTGGATCGTACATGTGGATTTGGAACGAGCGTTCTTGGCTACAATCAAGACACACCTTAAAAGTAATCGCAGTGGATACCGATGGTTTAACAGCAGAAGATACCCGTGAAGTTGTCCTCCATAATTTCCCGATTTTACATCCCCTGTATCCCTAGAACTTCTCGATACCAAAAATTATATATATGACTAAAGACAATATAAATACTTAACAATTGTTAAGCTGTAGTTGGTGACAAAATGTTCATGCGTATACTTACAAAATCAATCGTCAAACGGAAATCAAGAATAGCTATCGCAGTAATCTCCGTTATCATCGGTGCATCCATCGCAACCGCATTACTCAGCGTATCCCTTGATGTCAGTGAAAAAGTCGGTATTGAATTTCGGAAATACGGTGCCAACCTTATGGTGGTTCCCAAATCAGATACCATCGAAGTCGGATTTCCCGGAGTAGAATTTGGCTCAGTCACCGAACAACGCTACATCAACGAAAGCGACCTATGGAAAATAAAAACAATCTATTGGCGAAATAATGTGCTAGGATTCGCACCGTTCTTATACCAAGTCGTGAGTGTTGGAGACGGAGTGAATCGACACAACGTGGTGCTTGCAGGAACCTATTTTGACAAAAACGTCGTGATTCTGCAACCATACTCCCCCAACGACAATCCTATGTTCATCACCGGGATACAAAAAATCAGCCCCTGGTGGACGGTCAATGGCTCATGGATCTCAGACCAAAATGATACAACCAGCGCCATGATCGGTATAAAGGTTGCAGAAGCACTCCATCTTCACATCAGTGATTCCTTTACGATACATTACGATGAATATGTTGGTGACGCTATTAATGAAACCAGCCATAACCTCACTGTCGTCGGTATCATCGAAACCGAAGGATACGAGGACAATCAAATCTTTGTCAATTTACAGGTCGCCCAGGAATTAACCCATCGACCAGGAAAACTGCACACAATCCAAGTCTCCGCGTTATGCAACGCCTGTCCTGTCGAAGCGTTCGTAGAAGAAATACAAGCAAATATTCCCTATGTCGAAGCAAGAACAGTAAAACAACTCGCAAGTGCTGAGATGAACATCCTTGGTAAAATCGAGAATATGATGTTTCTCATCACCATTGTTGGATTAATTGCATCTGCACTAGGCGTCATGACCACGATGATTACCTCCGTTATTGAACGACAGAAAGAAATAGGACTTATGAAAAGCGTAGGAGCAGAGAACAAAAAAATCATTTCCCTCTTCCTCTCTGAAGCAACCATTATTGGGGTGATTGGTGGGATTCTTGGATATATCATCGGAATTATCCTAGCGCAATTTATCGGCTATAGTGTTTTTTCCATGTCGATTACCCCCCGATTAGAAGTCATTCCGATCTCCGTTGGAATCTCCATTGGAGTAGCACTGCTTGCAAGTATACTCCCCGTTCGGAGAGCCGTCCGTGTTGAACCTGCAATCGTCCTACGAGGTGAATAAGATCATGAGCGAGGAAATCATACGACTAAATAATATAAAAAAATACTACGACGAAAACACCCATGTTCTTGAAAACCTAAATCTCATCATCAACAAAGGAGCTTGGACGTCAATCATGGGACCATCTGGTTCGGGAAAAACAACGCTGTTGAATATCATCGGATGTTTGGATTCAGCAACCGCAGGTTCCGTGTCTATAAATGGAACGGAAATCACCGGACTTAGTCAAACACAGCTGACACGATTTCGACGAGAAAACATCGGATTGGTTTTCCAACAATACCACCTCGTTCCCTATCTCACGGCACTAGAGAATGTGATGTTGGCACAATACTACCATGGGGCCATTGATGAAGCAAAGGCAACTGAAGTGTTAAAAAGGGTGGGACTCGAACATCGATTGGATCACGTTCCTTCTCACCTCTCCGGAGGTGAACAACAACGGGTTTGTATCGCACGCGCACTTATCAATGAACCAAAAATATTGTTGGCTGATGAACCGACTGGGAATCTTGATCAGAAAAACGGGGAGATTGTGCTGGACCTTATCAGACAACTCCACGCAGAGGGACATACGATTATTCTTGTGACACACAACCCGGAGATAGCAAAACTAGGACAACGAATAATCACGGTTATCGATGGTAAAATTTGTTCGGATTCTGCATGTACAAATGAAATAAATGAAAAATAAAAAAGGTGGAAAAAAAATGAAGAAAAAAATTGTGGTTATGAGCATCATAACAATAGGCGCTATTGTATTTCTCGCTGGATGTACTGGAACGACGCAAAATAAAAATAATTCAAACCCGAATACGAATTCCAATTCAAATCTTCAGCAAAACGAAACCGAGGTCCGAATCCCAATCTCTGATATCAGTACGACAGCAACATTCTATCCTTATGATTCTAATGGCGTCACTGTCCGGTATTTTTCAGTGAAAGATAAACAGGGATCTGTACATATCGCATTTGATGCCTGTGACGTGTGTTACGAAGCAAAAAAAGGATACAAACAAAACGGGGATCTTATGCAATGTCTCAACTGTGGTAAAACATTTTCCATAACAAGTATTGGAACAGAAAATACAGCAGGTGGCTGCTGGCCGAGTTTTTTACCGATGAATCTCGATGGAAACGATGTGGTCATAAAAATAGCTGATTTAGAAGCAAAAAGCTTTATGTTCTAGCCGAAAAATCAGTGATATTACTTCGAGATATTACAGACCTCAGAGCCCTGATCCGTGCAGATTTGAAGTGTACATTCGATGATGTTGTATTTCTTCAAAAGATAGTCATTTATTTTTGAGATGCTCTCCTCTTGTATCCCCTGGACTTTGCTTGGATCGAACTGCATGTGAGCGGAAAACACAAGCATATCTGGGGTGATCGACCAAAGATGGATGTTGTGGAGTTCTCGAATTTCTAGAAAATTCCTTTTCAGATCCTCAGAAATCATGTCGATGTTCAGGCCTTTTGGCGCTGTTTCTAGGAGAATCCTTGTCGAATCTCTTAACACACCCCACGCCCAGAACACGATAATTATGGAAATACCGATGCTGACGATCGGATCGATGAAGATCCAGTTCGTATACATAATGACAAGGGCTGCGATGACAATTCCGACGGAGGATATCGCATCAGCAAACATATGATAAAACACACTTCGTATATTCAGATCTTTCTGATGGGCTCCCCTGAGGATAAGGATACTTAAGATGTTGACGACTAAGCCGATGAATGCAATAGCGAGCATTTCTAGACCAAGGATTTCAATAGGATGCAGCAGTCTTAGGATTGCTTCGTAGATGATGATTCCGGCGACAGCAAAGAGGAATAATCCGTTGACAAATGCAGCGAGCACCTCAGCGCGGTATAACCCGAACGTTTGATGATGACACGGTGGTTTGCGGGCGATAAGTATCGCGGTAAGACCAATAATCAGTGCAAACGCGTGGGTGAACATGTGACCCGCATCACTGAGCAATGCCATGCTATTGGTCAGATACCCTCCCACGAGTTCAACAACCATTGCGGCAAGGGTGATAGAAAGCGACACCATGAGTTTTTTTTGCTCAACATGTCGATATTCAAAGAGGTGCCCCGCACCTGAACTGTTCGTCGTATCTTTCTTCATAGCCTTGGTCTTCTCTTACTTGTTGATACTCGGATCAAAAGATATCAACTTTTTTGAATTTTCCTTCTTGATCCTGTATAGGTGTGATTGGTAAGGTGAACCGGAAAATACTTCCTTGACCCTGTTCGCTATCAACCCATATTTTTCCACCATGGGAGAGCACAATACCACGAGCAATGGTAAATCCTAGATCATCGATTCCAGAATCTATTTGATACACGATATCAAAAATCTTCTTCTGTTTGTTCTTTGGTATTCCTTGACCGAAATCTTGTATCTCAAATAGGATCTCCTCAGGTTCTTTATTCACTCTGATGGAGATTTTCGATCCCTCGGATGAAACACTAATGGCATTTTGGAGGAGGTTGACAAGTACTTGTTTGATACGTTCTTGGTCGATATTCATTTCTGGGATTTCTTCATCAATTTCTTTGATGATTTTTATTTGTTTGACATCTGCAGCGGATTGAATCGTACCTGTGGCGTTTTGGATTAATCTCCCTATATCTGTTTTCTCAGGGATGAATTTCATGGTACCTGACTCAAGTCGGGAGACATCAAGAGTATCCTGGATAAGTTGATCCAATCTATCTGTGTTTGTTAAAATCACATCGAGACCCTTTCTTTGTTCTTCTGTTATGGGGCCAAGACTTTTCATAAGAAGGATCTCGACATATCCTTTAATGGTCGACATTGACATTCGAAGTTCATGTGAGGTAACATTCAGGAAATTCGATTTGATATGATCAAGTTTTTTCAGCCGAGTGTTCATCTGTTCTATCTTTTTCTGTGATTTCTGAAGTTTCTCAAGTTGGACATGAAGCTCTCCGATGGTGCGTTTATATTCATTGTTTCTCTTTTTTAACAACAAGTTTTCTTTTGATAACTCAACAGTGCGTTCTTGGACTTTTTTTTCTAACCAATAGTGCGCTTTTTGGAGTTCTTCTTCAATTTTTTTCCTCCCTGTGACATCCTCCATGGTTGAATAGACTGAGAGCATGCCCCCGGTCTCATTATAACTAAGGAAATCATGGATGACAAACACCCGTGGTTCACCGTTCTTTGTGATATAGGTTCGTTCATGACCACCGGTGTAGGGTTTCTTACTGTTGATTTTCTCCTTAAAAGAGGATTTAGCTATCTCTTGTTCATCCCTATGAATGTAATCAAAAATAGAATTTCCAATGACTTCTTCTTTTGTATATCCGAACAATTTGCACCATTTTTCGTTCACATCGGTAATCGCTCCATCTGGTGATAACGTATGGTATGGAATCGGTGCTTTTTCGTAGAGTTGTTTGAATTTCTCTTCGGATGTTCGTAACGCTTTTTCCATCTGTTTATTTTGTGAGTTGTCTTTCACAATTCCAATCGAGCCAATGACGTTCCCGATGCGGTCTTTTAGTACACTAAGGGAGATATCTACATTGATGAGTTCGTTGTCGTTCCGTATCATTTTTGTTTCCATGTGGTACTGGATGCCTTTCTGTCTGATGTTTTCTGATCGTATTTTCTTCCATTCCTCCGGAGGGTAGAGATATTTGACTGGTCTCATGATGAGTTCTTCTCCGCTCATCCCGAGGAGTTTTTCTGTGTATTTATTCCAATGGACTATCCGTTCATTCTCATCGGTCAGCATGATGGCGACCGCTGAATTATCAAAAATGATCCGATATTTTTGGATAGGGTCACCAAGATCAATGGTTTTTATGTCCTCATCCTTCCGATGTCGTAAAATAGTGAAAATCGAATCAACGGGTTCTTCTTCTAATTCTTTTGGGATGACGATTGTATGT